>NZ_JACJEF010000002.1:209230-352308 GCF_014163935.1 Pseudoalteromonas sp. SR41-7
CACTTACTCTAAAAGCGCAGCGCCTCTAAACCTTCTTGTGAATAACAGTACTTAAAATATTATTCACAAGGAGAAGTGAAAGAGAAGAAAATGAGAAGGTAAAAACCAGTGCTTACTCGTATTTGAATACTATTTTTATACAATCGCTTACTCTAAAAGCACAGCGCCTCTAAACCTCTTTGTGAATAACAGTACTTAAAAATATTACTCACAAGGAGAAGTGAAAGAGAAGAAAATGAGAAGGTAAAAACCAGTGCTTACTCGTATTTGAATACTATTTTATACAATCACTTACTCTAAAAGCGCAGCGCCTCTAAACCTTCTTGTGAATAACAGTACTTAAAATATTATTCACAAGGAGAAGTGAAAGAGAAGAAAATGAGAAGGTAAAAACCAGTGCTTACTCGTATTTGTATAAAACAGCTTTTACTTTCTAAAACCATAAGGGCAGTTTTTACAACCATTTTTGCAGCACGAACCACGCTTTAAAAAAAACCACTTACTAAATATCATGTAACCACTTTGCATGGTGTAGTCGAGCCCTTCAATTAAATTGTCGTTACCTCTAAATTGCTTTGCAAAGTCTATTTGGGTTTTAATAGGTTGTGTATAAACACCCTCTAAAAAAGTATTTATTTTATTAAGCGTGCACTTGCGGCATAAACAACTTGTTGCTGTGATATCAAGCGGTAAAATAGCCGGCAGCTCATTGCACCAACACGCTGATATATCGTCTACATTACACGTTAGAGTACTGTGGCATTGAGTACAGTTAAGTTGAGTCATTATAATTCTTTTTAGTAACAGTGAGCCAAGAATAACAAATATTATGAATACACAAAAAGCATTAGCTGAATTTATTACATTTGGAGAGCAAAGGGACGAAGCTATATCGGTTATCGTTTCAAGCCCTGCTGATAGCAATAAAGCTCACTATACTCTCTCAACCGAGGTTTTAATTGATGTGCTTAAACGCTGTTTAAGTAACGAAATAGACTTAGATGATTTGGAGCTTTGGGCAAACGTAATTGAATCGCGAGATGACATTGATTGTACTGAGCATGAAGGTTTTATTTATGCGCTCAGTAATAGCGAGCAAATGGGAGAGCTTAATCATCAAAAGCTTGCTCAAATAGTTGCGTTAGTAAAAGTTTGATTTGTTTAAAAAGCGAGGTGAAAAACCTCACCTAAAAAAAACCGCACTTCAATTGAATGCGGTTTTTTAAATTGAGGACAACCGTTTTAAGCGATTATTTATGATATCCCAAGCACGTTTCTACTTCGTTTTTAGAACCTAAAATAACGGCTACTCGCTGGTGGATTGCATCAGGCTGAATATCCATAATACGCTCGGTACCGGTTGATGCGATACCGCCAGCTTGCTCTACTAACATAGCCATTGGGTTTGCTTCATAAAGTAGGCGTAATTTATTTGGCTTTTTAGGATCTTTGGTGTCGGTAGGGTAAGTAAATAAACCGCCACGGCTAAGCACGCGATGTACATCGCCCACCATTGCTGCAATCCAGCGCATATTAAAGTTTTTAGCGCGCGGGCCTGTATCGCCTGCTAGCAAATCATTGATATAGTTTTGCATAGCTGGCTGCCAATGGCGTTGGTTAGACGTATTAATGGCAAATTCGTTTGTATCAGCAGGAATGCTTGCAAAATCTTGTGTAAGTAAAAAGCTGCCTTGTGTTTTATCAAGGGTAAACATGCGCGTGCCTTTACCTGTAGTCAGCGCAAGCATTGTTGATGGCCCGTAAAGTACGTAACCTGCAGCAACTTGCTTATGGCCGGGCTGCATAAATATGCTTTGATCAGCAGCGTCAGAGCCTTTAGGCGCTTCCATAATAGAAAATATAGTACCCACAAGTGAGTTAATATCCGTATTTGACGAGCCATCGAGTGGATCAAATGCCACTATAAATTTAGCGTCTGGGTTACCTGCTACTGTGTAGTCTTCTTCTTCAGAGGCGATTGCTTTAACCGTACCTGATTCCAGTAAAATATCTTTTAACAGCTGATTAGATAATACATCGAGCTTTTTTTGAGTTTCACCTTGAATGTTTTCATCAAGGGTTGAGCCTAATACGCCAGAAAGCGCGCCTTGACCAACGCGAAACGAAATTTCTTTACATGCCGCTAAAACTGTTCGAATTAATGATAAAAGTTCTCTTGAACAACCATCTTCAAGTAATACTGGAGGGAGTCTACGCATTCTATTTTCCTGATAACGTGTTAAAACCAATCATAATGTGAGAGAGATTAGCTTAGAGCGCTGAAATTCGTCTTAAATAACTGTATTGTTTAAATAGCACCCTATAATGGGACCACCTAATCGTACTTAAAACACAAATAACAAAGATAAGATTATGAAAAAAATACCACTACTAAGTTACATATTCTTTACTGTGCTGTGCTCTATCATAACTCAAGCGCACGCAGCAATTAAGTCAATTGATGAATTTACTATGCAAATGAATCATTTTCCGGGCTATTATTCGTTTTTTTACGATACCCAAAAGGGAAAAGTATATTTAAAAGTTGATAAGTTTGAACAACAATTTTTACTGCAACAAAGCTTGCCTTACGGTATTGGCTCTAACGATATAGGCCTTGATAGAGGTCAGCTTGGTAATACTCACCTTGTGCAGTTTGAGCGTTTTGGCGACAAAGTAATGCTGCGGGCTGTAAATACTTACTATCGTGCTAATACAAGTAACAAGGCTGAACAGCAAAGTATTAAAGAAGCGTTTGCATCAAGTATACTTGCTGGTTTTAAAGTGGTTGCAGAGGATAAAGCCACAGCACTTATTGATTATACGCCTTATTTATTAAGTGATGTACATGGCGTAAGCCGCACACTTGCTGCACGTAAGCAAGGCAACTTTAGCCTTGATGAATCACGTAGCGCCGTTTATATGAATCGCTCAAAAGCATTTGTAAAAAACACCGAGCTTGAAGCCGTACTTACATTTAAGGGCACAAAACCAGGTGAATTTGTTCGCCAAGTAAGTGCCGATCCTTATGCGCTTACTGTTCATATGCATCATTCACTTATTCAATTACCAGATGATAACTACACACCTCGTAAGTTTAATCCGCAATCAGGTTTTTGGAGTATAGAACATAAAGATTACGCAGCGCCGCTTGGTGACTCTATGTACGTGCGTTATATACCGCGCCATCGTTTAACTAAAAAAGACTCAAGTTTACCTATTAGTGAACCTGTTAAAACAATTGTTTATTACCTTGATCCTGGCGTACCAGAGCCCGTTAAAAGCGCTTTGCTTGAAGGTGGGAAATGGTGGAACGACGCATTTACTGCTGCAGGATATAAAAATGCATTTATAGTAAAAGTGCTGCCAAGTAGCGCCGACCCTATGGATATTCGTTACAACGTCATTCAATGGGTACACCGTGCAACGCGTGGTTGGTCATACGGTAGTTCTGTAATTGACCCGCGTACAGGTGAAATACTTAAAGGGCATGTAACACTTGGCTCATTGCGTGTTCGCCAAGATATTTTAATAGCTGAAGCACTCGCTGCTCCTTATTTAAAAGGCAATGAAGTTGCTAAAAACTTGCAAGCAATGGCGCTTGATCGGATTCGCCAATTAAGCGCGCATGAAATTGGTCACACGTTAGGTATTGCTCATAACTTTGCGGCATCGGTAGGGGATAGAGCTTCTGTAATGGATTACCCACATCCGCTACTTAGTTTTAATGAACAAGGTAAGCTTGATGTAACGCGCGGCTATGCAACAGGCATGGGCGTGTGGGATACCCAAGTAATTAAATATGGCTATAGCGATTTCACTAACCAAGATGAAAGCGCAGAACTTGCTGCTATTTTAAAGGAGAACAAAACTAAAGGCCTTGAGTTTATATCAGATAGTGATGCTCGTGCTAAAGGTGGCGCACATCCAACAGCTCATCTATGGGATAACGGCACTAATCCTTCTCAGGAGCTTTTACGAGTACTCGACGTACGTAAAAAAGCGCTTTCGCAGTTTGGTATTAATAATATTAAAACGGGCGACTCATTATCGCAATTAGAGGAAAAACTAGTTCCGCTTTATCTGTTTCACCGTTTTCAGGTTGAGGCTGCGGTTAAGCTTATTGCCGGTGTTGATTACGAATACGAAACACGCGGTGACTCACCCGTAAAAGGTGCGCAAGTGGTTGATAAAAAAATGCAACAAGAAGCGGTAAACGCTATTTTTGCAACGCTTAAGCCAAGTAACTTATTACTTCCTGAATCGGTACTATCACTAATTCCGCCAAAAGCGTATGGCGAGTCTAAGTCGCGCGAGAGCATAGTGGGGCGCACAGGGTTAACGCTCGATGCAATGGCATTACCCGAGGTTGCAGTGCAGCACAGCTTGTCGCTTTTATTAAACGCACAGCGTTTAAACCGCCTAGCGCAGCAGCAAGCACGTAGTAATGACTTTTATAGTTTAGATGAGTTACTTGAGGAGCTATATGGCCAAGTGTTTAACGCGTCATCACCTAATACGATGACAGGTAAAATAACTCAGCGCGTGCAATTTTTAACTGCAAAAGCCATGGCTGATTTAGTAGCAAGCGATAGTGTAAGCCCTGAAGTGCAAGCGCAGTTACGTTACTACTTAGTTAAGTTAAGTGAAGACTTTAACCAAAACTCAATGCTGAGCCATACAAGTACTGGCGAGAGTGCGTTTAAGCAATATTTAGCTGAGCAAGTAAATCAGTTTTTAATTAAAGGGAAATGGCCAAACAACTTTAAAGTGCTGCCAATCCCGCCGGGCTCACCAATTTAGAATAAAAAGTAGAAGCGCTTAGTTTTAATCAATCATTCAATCAATCATAAAGCAAAACACCGAGTATATTTATACTCGGTGTTATTTTATTCTAAAAACGAATACGTACTCTAAGATTTTATTTGCACTAAATCGTAATCGGCCATACCAGGTACTATTGCCTGTAAGCGAGACTCGGTTACATCGAGTGCATTTAAACATTCGCAATACTCAGAAGCCTTAAGCTCTAATTGATGCGCCTTTTTTTGTAGCGACTTATCAATTTCTCTTGAGATAATATCCATGCGTTGCCCCATGTCGTTAATGCGATCTTCTATATTACCTTCACGCGATTTAAACGCATCTCCAAGTGATACCAAAATAGCACCTAACGATCCATGAACAGCAGAGTGAATTTGCTGGCTGATCTCTTTAGTGAAAAAATCATCTATTTGCGAAAGTGATTGAGGGGCTATAAAAAAGAAGTCATCTCCGCGCTTAAACTTATCCATTAGCGCGCGCTCTACATACTGCAATTGTGTTTTAAGTACTTCAGGTTCTTTGTCTGACATACCTTCAACTACGTGTTCAATAGCGCTTAAACCTAAGTTAACACCATCGGTAGCAAGGTTTACTAATTCGGGGACTGTGTGGCGAATACCATTACTAAACTGTTCGAGTACTTTGCTTTCGTCATCGCTTAAATCAACCCAATAACCGCGAATAAACAGTTGGTTATTGTTATTAATTTGGACACGAGTTTGGCCTTTATCTAATATGCGAATTGCATCGTCAGTAATAATTAAACCATGACGTAATTCAACATCGCATTGGGCTTGAGCAAAGACACTAGTGCTTGAGAGCGCTATGGAAAACGCCAATATCGAACGAGATAGAAACGCCATAAACACCTCAAAAAGACTAAAATGGAAGGCGAGTAGGTTAACAAAAAAACAACTTTATGCAAGGGAAAATAAACCTATCAACTATCTCACAGAATAGTTGTATAGAGTGCAGCTTGAGTTTTTAGATATGGTTATGTTGGGCAAAATCAACAGTTCAACAAAGGGCTTAATATATAGCTAGAGAGGGTAGAAGTGGCTCATAGTAAAATAAGAACACGTGGTTTTTAAATGAAGTTTAAAAAGGTACAGCTATTTATATCAATTAAGCTTAATAGCCGACTCTAAATTTACTCTGGAGTCGGCTCAAAAGACTAAAAACTAAATATTTAGTGTGAAACCACTATTAAGCGAATTGCATCAAGTTGTAACTGCGTTTTTTCAATATACGTAGTTAGGTCGTTACGTTGCCTATCGTAGAAGGTAATTTCTTCTTGGCGAATATTCGGGTTAATTTGCTTAAGGGCAACCAGTCGCTCTTGCTCTTCACTGAGTGACGTTTGCATTTTAACAAGCGACGCTGCACGAATAACTTCAAGTTTTTCTTGTGCCATATCTTTAGCGGTAGTGATCATTGGGTGAACAGCGCTTTGCAATGCACCGGCAAGCTTACTTGCTGTTTGGCGGCCTACGGCTGATAACTGCTGATTAAAGCCTTCAAATGCCACGTTTTCACCTAGGTTATTACCTGCTTTATCGAGCAATATACGAATTGGTGTAGGCGGTAAAAAGCGACCAACTTGTAATACTTTTGGTGCCATTGCTTCTGCAACAAAAATAAGCTCAACAAAAAAGGTACCAGGCGGTAACTTTTTGTTTTTAAGTAATGCTACTGATGCGCTACCAAAGTCGTCGTCACAAATCATATCCATGGTGCCTTGCACCATAGGGTGATCCCAGCTGATAAAGTGTACATCTTCTTGCGAAAGTGCAGTGTCGCGATCAAAGGTAACCGTCATGCCATCTTCTTTAAGCGATGGGAACGATGCATTTAACATATGTTCCGTTGGCTTTAAGATAATGGTGTTTTCGCCTTTATCTTCTTGGCTTACGCCAAATGTGTCAAACACATTGATCATGTAGCTTGGCAATTCAAACTGGTTATCGAGTTTTTCGATATCAGTCACAAGCGAGTCGGCAGCACCTTGACCCGATGAATGTAGCTCTAGTAAACGATCTCGTCCGCTTTCCATTTTTTTACGCAGTACCGCATTTTGTTGTGCTACTTGCTCAAGTAATGGATCGAGTTCGTCTTCATCGCAGTTATGCGCAGAAATATATTCAAGTAGGTCATCACGGAACTCTTTATAAAGCATTTGCCCAGTTGTTGATGTAGATTCGAATGCATCTAGACCTTCGTTATACCAACGTAGCAGTACTTCTTGAGCGGTGTTTTCAAAATATGGCACATGAATGTTCACATCTTGTGTTTGGCCTATACGGTCTAATCGACCAATACGTTGCTCGAGCAAATCTGGGTTTAGTGGTAAATCAAACAACACTAAGTGATGCGAGAACTGGAAGTTACGACCTTCTGAGCCAATTTCTGAACACAGTAATATTTGTGCATTATCGTACTCGTCTGCAAAAAATGCAGCAGCGCGGTCACGCTCAATAATCGACATGCCTTCGTGAAATACCGACGCTTTAATTGCTTCACGTTCACGCAGTATTTGCTCAAGGCTGATAGCTGTTTCAGCTTTAGCACATATAAGCAGTACTTTTTCGCGCTTAAGTGTTTTAAGGGTGTCGATTAACCAATCTACACGTGGATCGAATAAACCCCAGCTTGCGCTTTCGCCTTCAAATTCTTGAAATATTTTTTCAGGAAACAGAGCACGGTGTGCACTTAGTTCAGGGTTTTGAATGCCGCCCATGTTACCAAGAACCGACATAGCCGTTTTATACTGCTTTGGCAATGCCATTGGGTAGGCGTGTAATTTACGACTAGGGTAGCCATCAATGCCGCTGCGGCTATTTCTGAATAATATACGACCTGTGCCGTGGCGATCGAGTAGCATGTTAAGTATTTCTTTACGCGCTGGTAAATCACCTTGCTGTGCTTTTTCAAGAATATCAGTAATGTCGGTTTCTTTTAATAGCTCAATTAGCGTGGCTTTGGCTGCGTCGTCCAGAGCTTGCTCTTGCAGTAATTGATTTGCAGCTTGCGCTACGTCTTTATAATTTGCTTCTTCTTCTTTAAACACGTCGTAGTCGTAAAAACGATCCGGATCGAGTAATTGTAAACGCGCAAAGTGACTGCTGTGACCAAGTTGATCAGGCGTTGCGGTAAGTAAAATAAGGCCCGGAATATCTTGGCTAAGCTCTGCCATACGTTGGTATTCTGAGCTTGGCTTGCCGTTACTGATACTTAGGTGATGGGCTTCATCTATTACTAAAAGGTCCCAATCAGCAAGCGTTGCTTGTTCAAACCAACGTTTTTTCTTGGTTAAAAACTCAAGGCTGGTAAGTACTAGTTGCTCTGTATCAAATACGTTTGGAGAATCTGCAAACGCTTCGTCGCAGCGCTCTTCATCAAAAATAGAAAAACGTAAGTTAAAGCGGCGTAGCATTTCTACTAACCATTGGTGCTGTAAGTTTTCAGGCACCACAATAAGTACGCGGCTTGCACGGCCACTAATAATTTGTTGATGTAGTATCATGCCCGCTTCAATTGTTTTACCAAGGCCTACTTCATCTGATAAAAGTACGCGTGGGGCAAAACGTTTACCCACTTCCTGGGCAATATAAAGCTGGTGCGGAATAAGATTAGCACGCTGACCAATTAAGCCTTTAATAGGCGATTGCTCACGTTCAAATTTATGTAACCACGTTTGGTAGCGAAGTGTGTAACGATCAAAACGATCTACTTGGCCTGCAAATAAACGATCTTGTGGTTTATTAAACTTAATAAAATGATCTAAAAAGGTCTCTTTTAACTTGGCTGTTTCGCCATTATCAACACGGGTGCCGTGATAACAAAGTAACTCGCCTTGTACTTCAATAGACTCTACTTCTAATTCCCATTCTTCAACGCTTTTGATCACATCGCCAGGATTAAATGCCACACGGGTAACAGGTGCTTCTGCACTAGAATAAACACGGTTTTCACCACTGGCAGGAAATAATATGCTGACCTGACGGCCTTCAATGGCAACAACGGTGCCTAATCCTAAATCTGACTCTGTATCACTGATCCAACGCTGACCTAAGGAAAAATTCATGTATGTCTCGTCTATGATGAAAAAGGCGGCTATGTTACCTGTAAGCTAACACCACTGCAAGGCGCTATTTGGCTCACTTTTAATTAATTTTGTAAGTGTTAATTATTACTATTAAAACAGCTTGTTTATGACTCTTTTTTAGGTAAATCAAAACTAATTACAGTTTGTAATAAAACGGACTTTTATGACAAATAGACTAAACTTACATTATGCCTTAGCAATTAAGTATTGCAGGTTTAAGTTTTGCCCGTTTTACTTAGTTATTTTGGTATAGCATAAAAATCATAAAACGTAAGGAAAGTGCTATGGAAAAAGCTTCGAACCTTGAAAGTAAAATGTATGTGCTAGATACCAACGTACTACTTCACGAACCACTCGCTTATTTGTCTTTTCAAGAGCATGACGTTGTAATTCCGATGACGGTGCTTGAAGAGCTTGACCATATAAAAGACAGAAAACACGACGTAAGCCGTGATGCGCGCGTCGCTATTCGTGGATTAGATGAAGTTCTTAAAAATGCAACGCCCGAACAAATGCTACAAGGCGTGGCGCTGCCGAGTAACAAAAAGGCAAAAGCGAGCTCTGCAGGTACCCTCATTATTGTAAACGACCATTTATTTGCCGACTCTATTTCTGGTTTGCCTGGTAACGAAAACGACCATCGTATAATCAATTGCGCCGTGTACTTACAAAAGCAGCACAGTGATTCAAAAGTAATACTTGTTACAAAAGACATAAACATGCGTTTAAAAGCCAAAGGCGCCGGACTTAAATATGTTGAGGATTACCGCACCGACCAACTTATTGACGATATAAGCTTACTCACTAGTGGTTATAAAAAAATTGAAGGTGATTTTTGGGATCATGTAGGGGAGTGTAATACGCAGCAACACGGACGCGATACGTTTCATCATGTGCCTAAAAACTTAATCCCTGATGTATTTTGTAATGAATATTTACTTGATGGAGGGGATCAGTTTGCGGCGCGTGTTAAATCGTACGATGACGAGCACATAATGCTCAAAGATATTGGTGTTGAGCGTTTAATGCATCAACAAGCATGGGGCGTTAAGCCCAAAAATATTTATCAAGGGATGGCATTAGATGCACTACTGGATACAAGTATTGAGCTTGTTATTTTAACAGGACCAGCAGGGTGTGGTAAAACCTTGTTAGCACTTGCCAGCGCCCTTGAAATGGTCATCGAAAAAGGTATTTACGATAAAGTAATAGTTACCCGTAATACGCCCGAAATAGCAGAGTCTATTGGGTTTTTACCAGGCACGGAGGAGGAAAAAATGGCGCCATGGCTTGCAGCCATTACCGATACGCTGGAGGTATTGCACAAAGGCGACGAAAATCCAATATCGAGTCGAAATTACATAATGGAGAAGGCTAATGTACAGTTTAAATCGGTTAACTTTATGCGCGGGCGTAGCATTCAAAATGCAGTGGTAATTTTAGATGAGAGCCAAAATTTAACGGCATCTCAGCTTAAAACGATTATTACTCGCTGCGGCGAAGGTACTAAATTAATTTGTACAGGTAACTTGGCGCAAATAGATAGTAACTATTTAACGCCAGTAACATCGGGCTTAACCTACATAGTAGAGCGCTTTAAAAACTTTGAAGGCAGCGCAACAATAAACCTCAACGGTGTTGTGCGTAGTCGCTTAGCGTCGTTTGCAGAAGAAAATTTATAACTTGCGCTTAACAAATTGGCTCGATAGTCTATCGATTGATTTTCGAGCCAAATGGCAGGCAGTACATTGAATTTTTTACCTCTGAAGCATTATTATCGTTCATTATTTATTGCGCTGTTAGTGCCATTGATTGTCGCTTTTTTACTGTGCTTGCACTTATATAATATAAAGCTTGAGCGGACGGTTGAAAAACGCCAAGCTGACTTTACAAATATTTCAGCGCAAGTTACCCACGGGATGGACTCGGTGAGTAATCTACTTACCACCATGTTTAACTTATACGAGCAAGTGACTTATCCCAAAATAAATCAAGATTTGCTCGAAGGTATAAATCAATATGATGGTTACTATTATCGTCATTTTATTGATCAAAGTACGGAAATTGTAGGTAAAGGTGAGTTTGCGTTATCTGCTAAGGCATTAATGCAGTGGCAGCAGGCTATTACATTAGGGCCTTCGTTTAATACAACGCTTGCATTAATGCAGTCGTTATCTGCTGTAGCGTATGTTGATGATAATGGTTTTGCTTATGTAAGCAGGCACAACAAAAGCCAAAGTTTAATGCTTACTGAAATTTTAAATGGAAAATTTAAGCCAAAATTTGCGCAAAACAAACTTACTTCAAGCCCTATTGTTAAAGTGAATGACAATTCGTATTTTGCTATTGGTCGACAACGAAGCACTGGCTCAGCCGATTACATTATTTTAATTTATGATGTTCAAGCAATTTCTGGGTGGTTAAAAAAGGTGTCACCGAACAGTGGTGAATACGTTTTTATGAACCAATCGCATCAAATTATCGCCAGCTCTAAACAGGTAATAGAGCAAGCGACTGCGTTAAAAAATTATTGGCCAGACTTGGCCGATCATCAGAGTCAAAAAACAGTATTAACTAGTGATAGTAATTACTTTATGCAGCCTATGGATGAGTTACCTATTCACGCAGGATTTTTCGAGCACAAACCCCAATTAATAAGCTCAATTAAGTATGAGATATTACTAGAGTTTACTTTTTTAACGCTATTTTTAAGTATTATGTTTGGCGTGTTTTTTTGGTTAAGTCAGCGCATTTTTATAAAGCCGATGACTCACTTAATGTCATACCTTGAGAGTAACGGTACACAACAAGAAGAGCAGCTAAATTACAAAGTACCACTGAGCTGGCAACCTTGGTTTTCTAAAGTGAAGCGTGTATTTACTAAAAACAAACAGTTAGTTGATTCATTACAAAGTGCAAATAAAGCTCTGGACGACCAAGTTCAGCTGCAATCAGAAAAACTAAGCCGCAGTTACGAAGCGAAAGAGCGCCACTTAGCTTTACTCAACACTATGCTAAACAGTGTGCCAGACCTTATTTACTTTAAAAATATTGATGGTTCATTCTTAGGATGCAATAAAGCATTTGAGGCATATATCGGTAAAGATCAAACTGCATTAGTTGGTAAATATGTAGATGATTTAGGTGACAATGATCAGCAAATAAATGCGCTTGAAAAACAAGTATTACAAAACAGAAATAGTGTTGAACAGCGAATAGAAACCGATACAAAATCGTATCAACTTACTATTGCACCTTTTTATAACGAGCACCAACACCTGTTAGGAACCATGGGCATTGGTCGCGATATTACCGAGCAGCAACAAACATTATTGGCCTTAAAATCATCTGAATCTAAATTTAGAAGTGCAATTGAATTTGCGGCTAACTGCGTGGTTTTACTCTCGCTTGAACACACCATATTGCAAGTAAATAAAGCAGCAAGAAAGCAGTTTTCTGATCAGCCAGTACTCGTTGGGGAGCAGTTGAAAGCATTATTTGATGACTCCCAATGGAAGCAGATAAAAAGCACTTTAGCGCAATTGCTAGATGACAAAAAACGCGTATACCATTTAACGCTTGCTCAAGGGGGCTTAACAAGCTGGTTGCAACTAAGTGTATCGCTTGTCTGGGATGAAAACCGCGATCCAGCTTATTATGTTATACACATTCAGGATGTGAGTGCATTAACTAAATCAAAACTAGATGCCGAACGAGCAACCCTAGCTAAAAGCCGCTTTATAGCCAATTTAAGTCATGAAATACGTACCCCTTTGAACGCTGTTTTAGGGTTGCTTGATATGTTAATTGAGCAAGGCTTAACGCAAAAGCAATTACAACAAACAGATCAAGCTAAGCATGCAGCACAAAGCTTGTTATTAATGCTTAATAGAATGCTTGATTTTGCACGTATTGAAGGTTCGCAAACCGATTTAAAACAAGCGTCTTTTAGCATGGTTGAGCTGGTGGATATTTGTGAAAGCTTAACGGCTCCATTGTGCGAAGGAAAAGGTATTGAATTTGTTATTGATATTGACCCGCTAATAGCACCTGATTTGATATGCGACAGTATACGTTTGCAGCAAATATTAGGTAACTTATTAACTAATGCCGTTAAGTTTACAAAAACAGGTTCCATTACTTTAAAAATGGAACTTATTGAAAGCGATAGCCTAGAGCAACAGCATATTTGCTTTAAAGTAATCGATACTGGCATGGGTATAGATGAAGCTGATCAAAGTCGCTTATTCGATGCTTTTACTCAAGGTGATGAATCTTCAACCCGCATACACCAAGGGGTTGGGCTAGGTTTAGCTATTGTTAAACATGCAGTATCGTTAATGGGTGGGGAGATTGCTTTAAAGAGTAAAAAAGGCCACGGCAGCGAATTTTATTTCAGTATTAGCTTTTTAGTTGATACCACTAAAAACACAGTGTTACCGACTAATACATTGGCTATTTTATCTGATAAAAGTAAAGAGCTTAAGCAGGTGACAAATGCATATAACGAACTTGCTAATATTAATTTAGATGAGGTACTGAAATACCCAATTAAGCTCTCTAATACTCAAAAAATAATAATTGATGCAGCTGACTTACCTGCACTTTTAAATGTTGAAGCGATTAATGATTCATTATCAGCTAAAGAAACATCGGTAATTATTATTAATCATCAGCACACACTTAATTTACCGACAAGCGAGCACTTAGCTGCGCATCACGTTAAAGCATCGGCATTAGGGCAAAGGCTATTTAGTTTGAACTCTCAGCAAAAGCCTATAGTTAATACAAGTGCCGCAGTACACAGTGCAACTGAAAGTAAAGCTGATATATCGGGTCTACTTGTATTAGCCATTGATGATAATCAGCTTAACTTAGAAATAATTAGCAGTGTTCTGCGCCAAGCAAACGTAAATGTTGTTACGGCTTTAAGCGCATCAATTGGTATGGAATTATTGCAAGTTTTGAAGCCTGACTTAATATTGATGGATGTGCAAATGCCGAAAATAGATGGCTGTCAAGCAACCGCTTTGATTCGTCAACAGTTTGACGCAAAGCAACTGCCTATTTTTGCTTTAACGGCTCATTGCGAGCCTGCTGATGTAGAACGTTCTTTAAAGTGCGGCATGAATAAACATTTAACTAAACCGGTTGTTGCTAAAGTACTTATTGATGCAATTGCTGACTTAAACTTAGTTAAACCAAGCTTTTTTGAAAAATCATTTGCTTTAACGCAGTTTAGTATGGATGAAAAACTACTTAATACGATGATTGATAAGTTTGCTAGCTTGTGTGAAACCCAGCTATCGCAACTAGAAGAAACAACCAATAAGGATGATTTGGTACGTTTAGTGCATAGTATCAAGGGTGTAGCAGGTAATTTAGGTTTTAGACGATTATCACATTGTGCTTTATTGTGTGAAAGAACGCTTAAAACAACTAATAAGCCTATTGAGATTACACTACAAGAGCTTATCATACAGCTAGAACAGGTAATTGTTTTTATAAAAGGGCTAGGGGTTAGGGATGTCGAAAAGAGCTAAAGTACTTATTGTGGATGATGATCCAATCAACAGATTAGTACTTGAAAAAACACTTAAAGCAGAACACGACGTGTTCTTAGTTGAAAGTGGTGAAAAAGCACTGACCTTTGTAAAAACAGCGCAAGTTGATTTAATAATCCTTGATGTAATTATGCCTGGAATTGACGGCTATCAAGTACTTGTGGAGCTTAAAGAAAACCCAATAACTCAGTCTATTCCTATTATATTTATATCAGCCAATCGTAGCCATGATGATGAAGCAAAGGGCTTAGAGCTCGGTGCAATGGACTACATAACCAAGCCATTTAGTCCTTCTATTGTTCGCGTTAGAGTGCGTAACCAACTCCTCATAAAGCAAAAAAATGATTTGCTAGAAATGCTAGCTTCGATAGATGGCTTAACTGAAATACCAAATAGACGCTACCTTGATGAAAACTTATCTCGAGAATGGCGCCGCAGCAAGCGAAGTGGAACACCGCTATCGGTGTTACTTATGGATATAGACCACTTTAAACGTTACAACGATTGCTATGGACACCGTGCTGGCGATGAGTGTTTAAAGAATGTTGCGCAAGCACTTGCAGCTCAATGTGAACGTGGCAGTGACTTTATTGCTCGTTATGGCGGAGAAGAATTTGCTGCTGTGCTACCAGGAATTGATAAGCACGAGGCAATGGAGTTTGCTAATAAATTACGCAATGCTGTAAATGCTTTGAATATAGAACATAAAGCTTCATTAAATGCAGACCACATCACTATAAGTATAGGTATTGCCACTACACAAAGTGGTAAAGTGTATGCTGAGCAAGCATTATTAGAAGAGGCCGATTTAGGCTTATATGCCGCTAAAGATGCAGGGCGAGATAGAATAGTCGCACGCTAAAAACTTAATATACAAAAACGCCAATATTCATATATTGGCGTTTTTGTATCAAACATTTTTTATTGGTTACTGCGTGATCATACCTAAAGCTGTGTCACCAATGCCCACTAACTTATCATTTTTAAATACAAGTGGCGTACATTCATCTTTTGTTGTTTTTGAATCTGAATGCTTGCTATGCGTTACATAAAAAAGTACTTGGTATACATCATCATCTTTTTTTAATAGCTCAGTGAAATTAGGCGTTTTTAATTGCGTTAAAACAGACTGATAGCTGCTATCCATTTTTAGCTCCGATATAACTTCACGATTATTTTTATGCTGTGCTTGCCAGCTTGATGAGTTTTTCCCTGCCCAATGAGTCTCAGCTTCGCCATCTGACACGGCAATAACACAGCCTGTTAAAAATGGAGCGATTAAAGCGGCTGCTAAAAGTGATTTTTTCATTTTTATTTACCTTAATAAGATTTTTAATTGGTTATTAACTGTATTAAAGCAAAGAGTAGACCATATTGATAAGTTGTTATGAATCAGTTTGTTAAGTGAGTTAAGCTGTTTTTATCTAATAAAATATTAAATATATTAGTAAAAACAGCCACTTTTTAGCTTATTTGATTACTACAATAAAATGATTAAACCAAGCGGTTGCGTGATTCACCTTTAGTAAATGCCGCAATATTCAAACTTACTTCATTAATTAAACGCACAATAGATTCAGTACTTGCCCATGCAATATGTGGAGTAAGTAATAAGTTATTGCCTGTGTAATTAGCAAGTGGATTTGAAGTTTCAGCAGGTTCTTTAGTTAGTACATCAACACCCGCTCCAGCAATTAGGTTTTGCTTAAGCGCTGTTGCTAAGTCGGCTTCGTTAATAATACCACCACGTGCTGTATTAATAATTATAGCGCTTGGCTTCATCATTTTAAGCTCATTAAGTGCGATTAAATCACGTGTTTCATCTGTAAGCGGGCAGTGTACGCTGATTATATCGGCTGTTTTAATGACGTCTTCAAAAGGCGTACGACCATCGCGACATTTAACCCCTTTACGCTCTGCAACAATAACATTAGCGCCAAATGCCTCAGCCACTTTAGCAACGCCTTTGCCTAACGTACCGCCGCCTATAATGGCAAATGTTTTACCTTGCAAGTCGTTAAAGCTGTAATCGAGTATGCAAAACATTTCACTTTTTTGCCATGCGCCTTGCTGGCAATCCGCCTGATAGCGGTGGGTGTTACCCAGTAAGTTAGTAATTAAAGAAAATGTATGTTGAACAACTGAAGGGGTTGAGTAGCCAGCTACATTAGTTACGGCAATACCAAATTCTTTAGCGGCTTCTAAATCAACATTATTAGTACCGGTTGCACTTACGCAGATTAATTTCAGCTGTGTTAGCTGACTAATTGTATCGCGATTCAAAACTGCTTTATTAGTGATTAATACATCAGCGCCTTGGCAATGCTCAATAACTTGCTCTGGGCTGGTAAGTTCATAAGTCGTTAATTTACCAAGTTGTTCTATACACGAAAGAGATGTTTTAGCTAACGTTGCGTTATCAAGAATAGTAATGTTCATTATGAGCCCTAAAATAAGTGGATCTGAAAGAGTTAAAATCGTAAAAAAGAGGCTTACGATCCATAAAAAGTCTAAAATATGGGCTTAAGGTACTACGAAAGAAAGGCTTTGTTAATGGTATTACTACCAAAAGATTAGAGGGCTATGTAGTAGTGGTCTGCCCACTAGCAGATTGAGAACATGGTATTTTGCTAGACTGATCAGTTTTTTTGCACTTATAAGCAAGCCTATGGTCATAGAAGGTAATTAAATTCGGCTTTAAAGCAAGTTGCTAAAATAAAAAATCGTTTTTTTGGTTATTTCGCATTTTAGATTGGCTGAGTTATAATCGGATATAGACATAAACGGTGCGCTTTAGCGTGCCGTTTTTTAACATTGTAGATGTAGTAATGAGTGAATTAGAAGATAAATACGCAGATATACGCCCATACAACGACGACGAAGTTGCGGCGTCGCTTACACGTTTGATTAACGATGATGCGTTTATTGATGTAATAGCAAAGTATAATTTACCGCGCTTTTTATCGGCAGTGCCTTTTATTGCACGTCCAATGGTAAGAAGTCAGTTACGCAAAAAATGGGGCAAAGTAAGCACCGTTGAAGATGTGCAAAATGAAGTGGCGCAATACTTAGATAAACTAGTGAAGCGCACCACATCAAAAGTTACCTTTTCTGGGCTAGATCAGTTAGACGCTAATCAGGCCTATTTATTTATTTCAAACCACAGAGACATAGTGCTTGATCCTGCATTAGTTAATTGGGGTTTATATCAGCATAAAATGAAAACAGTGCGTATTGCTATTGGCGATAATTTATTGCAAATACCTTACATTACGGAGCTTATGCGTTTAAATAAAAGTTTCATTGTTAAGCGCTCTGCTAAAGCACCAAAAGAAATGTTAAAAGCATTAACCCAGTTATCGTCATATATCTATGACTCTTTAATCGGTGGAAATTCTATTTGGATTGCACAAAAAGAAGGGCGTGCAAAAGACGGTTTTGATCAAACAGATCCTGCCCTTTTAAAAATGTTGCAATTAAATGGACGTAAACAAAAGAAAGAATTTGGCGATTATATTAAAGAGTTAAAAATAGTGCCTGTTTCTATTTCTTATCAATATGAACCGTGTGCAATTGCTAAGGCTAAAGAGCTTTATCATAAACAGCATCATGGTGAATATATTAAGGCAGCGGGTGAAGATATTGCCAGTATTGTTGAAGGTTTTAGTTCAGCTAAAGGGCATGTGCATTTAGCATTTGGACAACCAATCGAATCTAAATGTGATAGTGCTGAAGAGCTTGCTAAAACAATTGATAGGCAAATTGTAGATTCGTTTTATTTGCACCCAGGTAATTACATTGCTGGTGGCTGTAAAGAGGCGGTAATAGACTCTCCAGATACAGCGACGTTTGAACAGCGTTTAGCCTGTGTACCAGAAGAGTTAAAACCGTTAGTGCTGGCCATGTACGCTAAGCCATTTCACCGTAAAACAGAGATAAATACCAATAGCTGTGAGTATTAATAATCCCAGCTCAACAAAACTAAGCAGCAATTAAATTGCTGCTTTTTTTTTGCTCAAAAATAACGCTATACTAATACCTCCTCTTCAACTGGGCGGTACTTATGCATGCAACAAATTGAAATATTTGATATTCCAAGTCCTTGCAAAAGTATTTGCTTAGTTAACAACAGAGGGTATTGCAAAGGGTGTTATCGTAGTCGGGATGAGCGCTTTTCGTGGAATACCTTATCGAACGACCAAAAAAAGAAGGTGCTTAGTTTGTGCCAGCAGCGCTACAAGCGCTACCTTCAAAAAAAGCAGCAAAATGCAGTGCCAATCACGCAGGCGCAGCAGCAAGGGTTCGACTTTTAAAAGCTTAATCCATATTTGGCTCTTAGTGCGTACACAGTGCCATTGTTAGTTAGGTTAATTAATGACATTTTAAGCTTTTCTACTAAGTTTTCATTACGTTTATTTAAATAATGATAAAGCGGATAAGTACTCAATACTTCTTTTACAAAACAGCCTTGAGGTGACGGGAGCTCATTATTTTGCATTATAAAGTTAATCATCAAAGCTCCCTGTACTTTTTTCTGAGCAAGCAAATTAAGTTGGGTATTCATGCTTTTAACTTTAATAATATTCCCTGCAAACTGTGTGCTTGCTAAATAATGTTCTTGCACAGGGTAGCCATCAACAATTGCGACGCTATCGAGCTGTTCTAAACTGTTAGGTAAACAGTTTTTATATAATACTAAGTCAAACTTAAATAGCTCATAATCGACTCTAATTAAGTTTTCGTAATTTTCTTCAACGCTTGCATCTCTTCCTAACTGCCCATCAAGTACGCCATTATTTGCAGCGAGCAAAGCATTTTGGTGACTAAAATCGATTATATGTATTTTAAAACCGATATCTGCGTATGCTAACTTTAATAGCTCTAAGGCATAATCAGCTTGAGGTGTACTTTGCGGACGATTAAAAGTGAGGTTGTATTGATGACTAAAACAAGAGGCACTAAAAAATAAATTTACCAATAATAACAAGATACTAAAATGTCTATTCATTATCAGTTCCAATTACTACAGAAATAAATAAAATAAGACGCGTATAATAACAAGGAGATTACCTCTTGCCCAGTTTAGAGGGGGAATCAAATAATCTTAAAAGCGAATGAGGAAGTATTGTGAGTTTTAATTTATGCCTATTACCACGTGAAGAAAAATATCAAATTCAGTTAGATTATGAAGCGTCTTTTTGGGCGTATCAAATTAAGCGTAATAAAAAAACGAGAGAGCAAGTTTACAACACAATCCACAGCCGCCCAGTGGCAGAGCAAATGGTTTTGAAACAAAAATTTGAACAGTATTTAGCGCTAATGCTTAGCTAAATATCGATATAAAAATGTATAAAGTTGAAGTGTTAAATGAACTAAAAACCCCACTTGTGAATAAATTTTACAAAAAGCACAGCGTAAGAGGGCGTGCTAATAAACAAGATAAAGTATGGGTTACTTACTATAATAATGAAATAGTTGCAGCATGTAGGTTACAAGATAAAACAGATTTTTTATTTTTATCTACCATGTTTGTTGCGCTGGAACATCGCGGTAAAGGGATTGCAAAACAATTGCTTTCAACACTCTTAAAGTCGCAAAATAGAGAGATAAAGACCTTCGCATATGAAAACGTAGTTGATTTATATTGTGCTATTGGTTTTAACCAGGTGTTAACATATACTCTTGCTTTACAAGTACTTTTTGATACTTACAAACATCGAAATATAGTCGCTCTAGAGTACCCATAATAATAAATAATAATATGGAATAAGCATGAGTAAATGCGTTAATGGGATCATTAGTTGCTTTGTAGTTTTAATAACTATTCTAAGTTGCCAAGTAGGGGCACAAGTAAAACGCTTATCTCCAAGCGAAGGCTTATCGCAAAGCTACGTTAATACAATGCTTATAGACACTAACGGTTACCTTTGGCTTTCGACAGAGGCCGGGCTTAATCGTTATGATGGCTATCAAGTTATTCCAATAAACGGCCCTAATGGTGAGTTAGAAGAGGCGATCATCGATCGTATTTACCAAGACCCTCAAGGGCACATTTGGATAGCCTCTTTACTTGCAGGCCTATTTAGATACGACCCCGTAACAGATTCATATCAGCAATTTCTAGAAAAACCCACCAGTGAAGAAGAAATTATCAATCAGTCTGTTTTTAGTATGGTGGCTGTTGATAAAAAAACACTTTGGATTGGGCGAGGCCGCGACTTTGCAAAGCTTGATATCGCAACCGGAAAAATAACAACTATTTTTGAACTGCCTGCTAAATATAAAAATACCCTTGTGAGAAAGCTGTTTGCCTACAATGGTTATATATTTATAGGTACAAGCCATGGTGCATACGTATTTGATATTGCCACCGAGCAAGTTAGACCTCTACAGCATTTAAAAGGTGAAGCTGAACATATTTACCAAAATAATGTGAAGTCTTTCGCATTAGGTGAAAATAAACAGTTGTTAGTAGGGGCGGTACAAGGCTTATACGAAGTTGATATTAGTAACTTATCAAAAATGTTTGAACGCCCAGATTTACCTTTTAAAAGTAAAGTATTACTAAGTGACTTAAATGTTTGGAGCATAGTAAACGAACACGGAACAATAGATTTAGCTACCGACAAAGGCTTGTTTAAATTTGATTTAAACACAAAAGAGATGATTAAAAATACTCGAATAGCCAAAAGTAAGTACACACTTGCCGATACCAGTATTATTGATATGGCTAAAGATAAATCGGGTGGTACATGGGTTGCGACTAAGACTGATGGAGCGTTTTACTTATCTCACGACAGCTATCATTTTAATAATGTCGATGGCACTTTGCTCGGGGGGGATGGTTTATCACATCACTCTATCTGGGGGATTACCGAATATAAAGACAAGCTTTGGCTTGCAACGCATAACGGTATTACCGAGGTTGATTTAAAAACAAATATTGGTAAAGCTTATTTAAAAGACTACAAAGTCGACTTACTCACCACTGAGTTTACCGTATATGAAATAACGCCCTATAAAGATAATTTATGGCTTTATACAAACCGTGGTTTATTTATTTTTGACCCTGTAACGCATCAAGTTAGCGAACCAAAAGTGCATAACCCTGCTGATCAAGAGCTGATTACTGGTAGAGTGCATGGCGTTACACTCATGCCAAATGGCGATCTATACTTTGTGCACTCAGATCATGGGGTATTTATATACAATATAGATTCTCAAGTAATAACGCGTCTGGGTGGCCAGTTTGACCAGTTTGAACCCTTTTTAGCTCATGGCTTTTTACCCGCGTTGAGCAATAAGCCAGACTCGCCACTATTTTTTAATGCTGGAATTTTATATCAAGTAAACCCAAGTGATTTAGCACTTAAAATGATTTACAAAGTGCCAAAGCAGCACGAAAACGTAGCCATTAGCGTGCTTTCTTATTTAATTGATAACAACAATATATTGTGGATATCACTTTCTAATTTTGGCTTGATAGGCCTTGACGCATCTACTTATCAATTAGTACATACAATCGATTTAGAGAAGAATAAATTAGGCACATTGCTTTACGATATGGTGCTAGATGATGATGGCATGATCTGGATGAGTAGCCATAAAGGCATTTGGCGATTAAACCCAGAAACACTTCATTTTCAACAATTTTCTACGTCAGAGGGGCTACTCTCTGCTGAGTTTAATAGTAACGCCATGGCACAGCTTAAAGATGGCCATATTGCGTATGGTAGCTTAAAAGGTTTTACTTATTTTCACCCAATGGAAAACCAAAATTACCAGTCACTTATTGATCACGTAAATATTACGCGAGTTGATTTAATGTCACGAGATCTATCGCTTGATTTAAAACAGCCTCTTAACGAGGTTGTGTTAAACCATGATGATATTGGGCTTGAAGTGGCATTTTCGGCTATGGCATTTAGTAATCAAGAACGCATTATTTATGAGTATCAACTCGATAACGGACAAAAAAGTTATACTCGAAATAACAACCGCGTATTGTTTCCAAAATTGAATCCAGGTAATTACCAATTAAAAGTTTGGGCTAAAGACCCCCTGACTGGCGAATATACCTCGCCTGCTATTTTAAAAATAAAAGTAAAGTATCCGCTTTGGCGTGCACCTTATTTTATGGTGCTTTACGCCATGCTGTTTATTGGTTTTGTTGCTATGTGGGTTATGCGCCGTAATAAAATTCAGCGTATTTTATTGGCAGCAAATAAAGAAAGTAAAGAAAGCGAAGCGCGTTTAAAATTAGCACTTGAAGGCAGCGAATCGGGTGTCTGGGATTGGGAGTCGAGCAACCCAAGCATTTACCAACCCCGCTTAGCGAGTGAGTTAAGCTACGAAAATGAAACCGTAAGCCTTGATGAATATTTATCTAAAATTCATCCGCAGGACAAACAGCTATTTCGCTTAGAGTGGCTTGAATTTTTATCTACCGATAAAGGCTACTTTAATTGTACCTACCGCCTGCGCCATGCAAAAGGCTATTGGCGCTGGTATAAGGACTTTGGAAAAGTAGTTGAGTGGGATGATAAAACGCCACAAAAAGTAGCGGGTACTTATACAAATATGACCCGTGAGATGGTGTTTGAAGAACACGCTTTACTATTTACGGCAGCATTTGAGCAAACACGTGATTGGGTGTTTATACTCGATAAAAACTTAAATATTCGGGCTTCTAATAAATCACTGCAAACCGCCTTTAACTTCTCCGCTGAGTCGTTATCTAGCCGGACTTTAAATTTAGGTATATCGCGCAGCAATCGTTTTGATTATTTACGCATTATGCAAAAGCTATCTGTTGGGGAGCATTTTTCGTGCGAAGACAGTGTGGTTTTAGCTAATGGTGAATCGCGTCATGTACTTGTGAAAATAAGTGCAGTGGCCGATAACGAGCAGCGCCTTAATAGTTATGTCATTATTTTAACCGATATAAACGCACAAAAATCAGCTGAAAACGAGCTGCACCTATTGGCCAACTACGATGCCTTAACTGGGCTGCCAAATCGTACATTATTTAATGACCGCGTTGAACACGCCCTTGAACAAGCAAAACTGCATGGATGCAAAGTGGCTTTGTTACATATCAATATTAAACGTTTTAAATACTTTAATGACTCATTAGGGCACGAAGCGGCTGATGAGCTAATTAAAGAAGTTGCTGAGCGCTTAAAGTGCTCTTTGCGACCATCGGATAGTGTTGCGCGATTTGGTGGTGATGAGTTTGTCGTGTTAGTAGAAGATATTCATCAGATAGAGCAAGTACTTATAATATGTACTAAGTTGATGGATTGCGTGAATCAAAATATTGCGATTAATGGTCAAGTTGTAAACGTTAATTTAAGTATTGGTGTGTCGATATCGCCAGATGACGCAGAGCAAGGCCCCGCACTTTTAAAAGCTGCGAGCATAGCGTTATATCATGCAAAAGACTCTTTAGAAGGGCGCTACCAGTTTTATAAGCAAGAGATGAACCAGCATGTTCAAAGAGCGCTGCATCTTGAATCTCAGCTTACTAGAGCGTATCGAGAAGAAGAGTTTTGTAATTACTATCAGCCTATTATTAATGCTAAGAGCCAAAAAACAGAAGGCTTTGAAGTGCTGCTGCGTTGGCCCGAAAATAAACTAGTACAAACTCAAGAGTTTTCGCTGGCTGCAGAGGGGATAGGCTTAATTACAAAAATTATGCTGCAGACCTTTGCGCGCGCTTTATTGGAGTTAAAAGAGTGGCGAAAAGCCTCACCTAACCTGTATTTATCTATTAACTTATCAGCACTAGATTTTGAGTTTAAAGAACTCGTACCTGAAATTAAAAAAGCGTTAAATAATTCAGGTGTATCATCTGAGGCAATTGTTTTTGAAATAACCGAATCAATATTAATGCGTGATTCAAAAGAAGCGCTGCACAGCATGGAACAACTTAAAAAGTTGGGTTGTAGATTGTACATGGATGATTTTGGTACAGGTTACGCATCACTTACTTATTTAAAGCGTTTCCCTATTGATGTACTTAAAATAGATAGAAGCTTTGTACAAGACATAGGCATAGACTCTGATGATGAGGCCATTATCCAATCAACACTCGCGCTTGCAGATAGTTTAGGCAAAGAGTGTGTCGCTGAGGGCGTAGAAAGCTCGCACCAACTTGCTTTTTTAAAGGCGAGAGGGTGCAAGCATTTCCAAGGGTATTTATTTAGTAAACCGGTACCTAATACCGAAGTACTCGCGCTTATTAATCGCGATTGGAGTGATATATTCAATTGAGAATAGTCGCACGGATTTAGGGCCTTTTACCGCAGTGTCTGCAAAACAAATGGCTGTTATGCTCATTTAACTGCGTTTTAATGGCCTTATTAGCTTCAAGTTTACTCAAGCCTAGCTTATGGCGTAGCTCTTCTAGGTGTACTTGTTGGGTGTCATTAAGTGTGCCATCTTGAATTGACTCGTGCACAGCGTCTTCAAAAAACTGACGGCGTTTACGTATCTGTTCTGAAAAACTAGATGCCAGTAATCCGGTAGGAATAGCGACCATACCCATGCTCAGTAGTGTGATAACGCCACCGAAAAACTTACCCAATGGCGTTATAGGTACTACATCGCCATAACCAACGGTCGTTAGTGTTGCCATTGCCCACCACATAGCCGCAGGAATAGAGCCAAATTTATCGGGTTGTATATCGTGCTCAATTAAATAAATTCCGCATGAAGCTAAAATAAGCACAACGGCCATTATAAAAAAAGCAGCCATTAATGAACTACCTTCATCGTTAAAGGCTTTTAAAAGTAGTTGCATGGCGCGTGAGTAGCGAGTGAGTTTAAATACTCTTAATAATCTGAGTATGCGTAAAAAACGTAAATCGAGAGGAAATAAAAACATCATTAAGCTTGGCAAAATCGCTATTAAGTCGATTAACGCAAGTGGTGATAAAAAATACTTTAATCTGCGTTTACTGTTTGAGCCTTCCATTGCTTCATATTGTGTTTTATCTACACAGGCCCAAAGCCTGGCTAAGTATTCAATAGCAAAAATAGCGACCGATACAATTTCTAAAACTAAGAATTCGTAGTAATACTGCTCTGCCACACTTGGGATTGACTCAATAACAATGGCTACAACGTTAATCATTATTAAGCTAATGAGTGCAATATCAAGAATATGCCCTGAACGTTGATATTGACCTGTACCTTCAAACAGGCAAGCCATTTTTTGGCGTAAAGTTTGCGGTTCATTCATTATTTAAGTTTAAGTACCATGTTAATACTGCCTTCTTCAAAGTCGCGACTAATTTTAAAACCTAGCTTACGGGCAAGTTCAATCATCCCTGTATTCTCTGGTAAGGTTATGCCTTCAATCGACTCTACACCTTGGCGTTTGCAGTGATTAATTGCAGCGCTCATTAGTATACGACCAAGCCCTAAGCCTTGGCAGTCTGAGCGTACTACAATAGCAAACTCAGCATGTAGGTTATCGGGGTCCATAATGACGCGAGACACACCCAGTGTACGGGTTTTACCTTCAAAGCGTTGGCACACAATAAACGCCATTTCACGGTCGTAATCAATTTGCGTCATTTTAGCGAGTTGATCGTGGTTAAACTGTGGAAGCTCGCCAAAAAAGCGTTTATATCTGTCTTCTTTGTTAAGTGACTCGTCAAATACTTTATGAGCTTGTTCATCTTCCGGTTTTATCGGTCTGAGCGTAGCTTGAGTGTTATTTTTAAGTGTTACCACTTCAACAAGTTCAATAGGGTAGGGACGAATAGATAAGCGCTTACGATTGCTCTGAGCTTGATAGCGGTTAAGTGTCATAGTGGCATCGAGCACTAAAAACTGCCCATTGCTGGCAAGTATAGGATTTAGTTCCATTGAGCTTATATCGGGTTGATCAATAACTAACTGAGAAATACGCGTTAGCAGTGCACATAAACGATACTTATCAACTTTCTCGGGGAGTATGCGCTCCTTTAATACGCCTTTGTCGTGCGCTGCGGCAATTAAATACTTTGCCAAGTTCATATTCAGTGGAGGCAGAGCAACGGCGGCTTGTGCATATTCAAGGCCGGTGCCTGCTTCACCTAATAATATAACTGGGCCAAAATTAGGCTCGGTTTTAATTGCAATTCGCAGCTCATTAGCGCCTGCTCGCGGCGCCATTTTTTGTAATGAAAACCCTTCAATAACAGCATCCGGATAAGTGTTTTTAATACGGATAAGCATCGCAAAAGCAGTTTGTTCAACCTCGTTGGCGTCGTTTAAGTTAAGTACCACCCCACCTACTTCAGACTTTGAGGCAATACTTGGGCTAATAAGTTTCAGCGCGACTGGAAAACCAAGCTCTATGGCTTGCTCTTTGGCTTCTGTTGGGGTGTAAGCGACCTCAGTTTGAATGCATTTAATACCATAGTGGTTCAATACTTGGCTTGCTTGATGAGTAGGTAAGTAGCTTTGTCCATCATCTAAAAACTCATTAATAAGGGTTCTAGCTGCCACCTTATTTATTTTAGCGTCATCAGTGTTCGACTCAGGTGTTTGCGTTAAATGCTTTTGGTTACGACGATACGTTACCAAGTGCATAAATGCGCCAACAGCCCCTTCGGGCGTACGATAAGTGGGTATTGCGTTGTTTGAGCACACTTTTCTGGCAGCGTAAGATGCGTCTTCACCCATAAAGTTAGTTATAACGTAAGGGCGCGCCATTTTAGGTAATGTTTGTAAGGTTTCTACAATAATGTTGGCGTAGTCTTCGCTGGGCGCAAGCGCTGAGGGAGTATGGATAATCAGTAAGTTTTTAACTTCTTTTGCGTGCAGTAAAATTTCTAATGCTTGCTTATAACGCGCAGGTGCTGAGTCGCCAAAAATATCCACAGGGTTTGAGGTGGTTTCTGATTGCGGAATGACTTTATTTAGCGCATTTCGGGTTTCAATGCTTAGTTCTGCTAATTTACCGGAGCTTTGAATTAGCTCATCAACGGCCATAACACCTGGGCCGCCACCATTAGTTAAAATTGTCAGTTGTTCTACTTTTAATAATTTTGGATGCATGGCGAGTGTTTGTGTCGCTGCAAATAGCTCTCGTAAATCATTTACACGCAGCATACCCGCTCGTTGAAATAACGCATCGTAAACAGCGTCAGAGCTTTGCTTTCCGCCGGTGTGAATTTCGGCTGCAAGTGCGCCTGCAGTTGTTTTACCTGTTTTAATCGCAATTACAGGCTTACTAAAGGCCGCGGCTCTTGCTGCTGATATAAAACCACGAATATCTTCAATGTTATCTATGTAGAGTAAAATAGCTTTGGTTTTAGCATCACGACCTAAAAAGTCGAGTAGTTCATTAAAGTTTATATCAAGGCAATCGCCTACTGATACAAAATATGAAAAGCCAATTTCTTTGTTTTTAGCCCAATCTAAAATGGTTGAGCATACTGCTGCTGATTGCGATACAAATGCTATTTTACCTGGGCTTGCCACGGTATGTGAAAAGCTCGCATTTAACCCAATATGAGGGATCAGCAAGCCTAAACAGTTGGGTCCAAGCAAAGTAACTTGCTTGGCTTGAGCGCATGCTTTAAGCGCGCTTTTTTGCTCCCCAGACAGCCCATCGGCAATAACAATAGCGGTTTTACAGCCAAGCTCTCCAAGCTGCTCAATAATATCAATTAAGGTGTTTTTGTTAGTACAAATAACAGCAAGGTCAGGTACTTTTGGTAAGTCAGCAATAGAGGGGTAAGCAAGTACGCCATGTACTGCGCTATGGCTTGGAGTAACAGGCATTATCGGCCCTTTAAAGCCACCTTGAAGTAAGTTGCGCATAACCACAAAACCAGCCCGAGTTGATATGTTAGAGGCGCCAATAACGGCCACTGAGCTTGGGTTAAAAAATTGGGTTATACGCTTAAGGCTCATGGTTTTTCCTAGGCTGATTAAATTTTGCGTTATTTATAGTCTCAATGTACCCTGTTTACTGTGTTATTTCGAGCGTCTCGATGCTTATTATTGATATCAATCAAGGAGATTATTGTGAATAAAAACCCCGGTTTTTACATTGTTATAGCGGCTATTTGTTTAAGTATAGGCTTAATTAGCTTAGGGTTTATTTTAAAAAGTACCGCTTTGAGTGTGAAAGGGATGGAACGTACTGTGCAGGTTAAGGGATTGGCCGAGCGAGAAGTAATAGCCGATACGGTAATTTGGCCTCTGCAATTTAGTGATGCCGACAATAACCTTGAAAAATTAGTAAGCCGAGTTGAGAAAAAAAATGATGCGGTAACTGCTTTTTTAAAACTCCATGGTTTTGACGACGATGAAATAACAATAGGTAGCCAGTCAGTTATTGATAAGCAAGCACGTGAATACAGTAATGAAAATCAACAATTTAGATACATAGTGCGCTCAAATATTATTGTTTATTCTGCTGCGCCAGATAAAGTGCAAAACGCGCTGAGTAAAGTAAGCCAACTTGCTAAACAAGATATCGCAATAGTGCAAGATAGCTACGAAACAAAAGTTGAATACATCTTTACTGGCCTCAATGATGTAAAGCCTGCGATGGTGCAAGAAGCAACTGAAAAAGCGCGTGAAGTCGCTAATAAATTTGCTAAAGACTCTAATTCAAAATTAGGCAAAATAAAAACAGCTCGCCAAGGGCAATTTAGTATCAGTAATCGAGATTCAAACACACCGCAAATAAAAAATATAAGAGTGGTAACCAGTGTTGAATATTACTTAAATGACTAGGGCCTGTTGACCTTTCAGAATTAAAATTTGTTCAATCTAGGTGCGATTTAATCGCGGCGTGAGGTTTGTAACCTAGCGGGCTAAGTAAAAACCGAGCTAAGCTTCCGCGTCCTGCTCACGCCCCTTACCTACATCCATGTAGGCAACAAAGAGTAAATTGCCCCTAGGCAGAACCCTTCAGGCAGCGTATGTTTGGCACTTATTCCACGTTATCGCCTATTTATGGGGAATAACCACACTGCATAGGCTCTGCCTTGCCTAAATACCAAACATACTGCTGCAAATTTAACCTCGAAAGATAAACAGGCCCTAGGAAATAATATGTCAGAGTCTAATATGGTCAGTTTGTACTGGCGCCCCGTTCGTATTTTTTCACTGCTATAGCGAGCGTAGTATTTGCGTTTATAGGCTTTAGTTATAATGCATGGCAGATGGAGGCAAGTGAAGATAACAACAATACACGCATTGCTAGCTTTCAAATCTTACAAGTACTAGCCGAGCTTGAGCTTATTGTATTTGCAGCACATTACGATAATAACAAAATAGATGGCAGCCCCAGAAAAGGCTGGGTTAAAGTTAACTTAATTCATGACTTAAGCTACTTAGCCGTTGATAAAGTACATTTAAAAACAAAAGACTTACAAAAGGTCTGGCAAACAAATTGGCCAAATATGGTTGATCACCAAAGTGCTGCGCAATCTATTACACATGCCATAGACAGTGTGCGTACAGAAGTTGTGAGTGAATTAAAGCGCCTTGATTAAGTGAGCAACTTGCGCCGTTGAGCGTTGCAAGTAAGCGGCGCTCAGTAAAATTGTGGTCTCGTTAACTTTTTGCCCTTTTATTACGTTGGCAAGCTGTTGTTTAGCGTTAGGATTTTGTTTTTGCTCTATTTCCATTAATGCTAACAAAGCTGAAAATTCATGCTTTACCGGTGTGCTAGGTTTATTTGCATAGGCTATGTAGCAGGCAACCGGTGTTAAGCCATGAGAGTTGGGCTGCGCCAGCGCTTTAGCTAACTCATCATTTGATTCAAACAACATCAAAGAGCGCACATAGTTAAATGGCAGCTTTGTAGCATCGGCATGCTTAAACACATTGTGCAGTACGTTATTTCCTTGTGTATCTTGTACTAAAAAGCCTTTATTTACTTTCAGCGCAGGGGTAAAAAAGCTCAATGCGTCAATATTAGTGAGTTGATTAATAAATGGAGAAGGCGCTGTGTTAGAGCTTAATATCCGCGTTGCTATGTTTTGCATAAAGTCATACTTAACACTTAACCGTTGGGCGCTGTCATATAAATGGTTAAGCTGCAAAGTTTGCTGAGCAGGGCTTAACTGCTTAAAGTCGTTATCGAGCTCATTTAACTGCTGCTTTGAAATACGCGCATTAAGTAGTTGTATGCTTAAATCCATTATTATTTCCAAAAATCTTTTTTACTACTATAAAACAAAAAAGGCCGCAAATGCGACCTTTCATATTTAAAGCAATTGTTTAAATTGGTTTTAAGCTTTTTTGCTTGCTACCCATTCATTAACAAAGTTCTCTAGTACATTTAGTGGTACAGGACCATTTTTAAGCACTACGTCGTGGAACTGGCGAATATCAAACTTATCACCAAGTTGCTTTTTAGCGTCTTCACGAAGTTCTAAAATCTTAAGCATACCCACTTTATAAGCCGTTGCTTGTGAAGGCATTACAATGTGACGCTCAACCATTTTAACACCGTCAGATGTTGCATTAGGCGTGTTATTTACGTAGTAATCAATACCTTCTTGGCGAGTCCACTTCATCGCGTGAATACCCGTATCAACCACTAGACGACATGCGCGCCATAGCTCCATTGAAAGACGACCAAAATCTGAGTAAGGGTCTGAGTACATGCCCATTTCTTTAGGAATGAACTCTGAGTATAAACCCCAACCTTCAATATACGCTGTGTAACCACCAAATTTACGGAACTTAGGAACGCCTTCTAGTTCTTGCGAAATAGCGATTTGCATGTGGTGACCCGGAATACCTTCGTGGTAAGCAAGTGCTTCCATTTGATATGTTGGCATAGCTTCCATGTCATAAAGGTTAGCGTAGTAAATACCTGGGCGTGAACCATCTGGAGCTGGCTGTTGGTAAAATGCCTTGCCCGCTGCTTTTTCACGGAATGCTTCAACTGCTTTTACTTTTAAATCAGCTTTTGGTTTAACAATGAATAACTCATCTAAGCGTGTTTTCATTGTATCAATAAGTCCAGTGGCTTCATCAAGGTAGCGTTGCTTACCTTGTGCATCATTAGGGTAGTAAAATTGTTTGTCAGTTTTCATAAACTGCATAAACGCTTTTAAGTCGCCTTTAAAGCCTACTTTATCTTTAATTTCACGCATTTCATCATGAATACGTGTCACTTCAGATAAACCAATTGCATGAATTTCTTTAGCCGTTAAATCTGTTGTTGTAGTGCGCTTAAGTGCGTTGTTATAAAACGCTTTGCCATCTGGTAATTTCCATGCGCCATCGCGATCATCAGCACGTTTCTCAAGCTGCGCTAGGTAATTAATTAGCTTAGAGTAAGATGGTTTAACAGCCGATTTTAATGCATCTGATGCATCGCTGATTAACGAGTCTTTTTCGTCTTGGCTAATTTCAAGCGCTGTTACTTTGCGTTTAAAGTCAGCAAGCAATGTAGAATCATCGCCTTTTTCAAACGGTGCACCGTGAATAATGTTTTTGCTTGAATCAATAACATGCGGGAATACAAATTTAGGGGCTATGATGCCTTTTTCTGCACGTACAGTTAAATCAACGATAAGCTGATCAATAACACCAGTTACACCATTTAGGCGTGAAATGTAGTCTTTAGCTTCTTTTACATTACTAATTGAGTGCTGATTAATTAAAAACGCAGGGATCATAGAATGCGTACCAAACATTTGGTTCACAGGGTAATTATGGTAGCGCCATTTAAAGTCAGCAATTGAGCTTTCAAGATCCTGTTTTTTTAAGTCGTAGCTAACTTTTGTTGCATCATCTAATAGATCACGATTAATTGCTTTTAATGCAACTAGGTCAGCTTTTGTTTGTGCTAAATCTTTAAGCTTTCTTTCTTCGCTGCCATCGTCCCATTTATCGTAATCTTGCTTAATCCCCATGTATGTTTGATATACAGGGCTGCTCATTACATCGCGGTTAAATGTATCTTCAAAAAATGCATTGGCTTTGTCTATTTCACTTTGTTGTGATTGAACTGCTTGTGCAATAGGGGCTGAAGTAGATTGTTGTGTTGTTTGCTGGCAGCCAGCAAGTAGTGCAACGCTTACTGCGGCCGCAATAAAAGTGAGTTTACGCATTGTTTTCCCTTTTGTTGTTAGAAACCCATTAGGGTGATTTATATTTATTAGTTTTATATTGTTGTGCAGTGCCTTAGCGCTACACAAACAATTCTAGCAGGTCATTTAAAAAGCGATGACCTTTTAAGGTTACCTGCCAATGGCTGTCTGTTTGAGTCAATAAACCTTTATTTATTGCTTGGTTTAATGCACTTTGCTGACTTTGCAGCGGCAGTGTTGTTAGTTTATTAAAATCATTAATTGGGCAAGGCTCAACAAGGCGAAAGCGATTCATAAAAAATTCAAACGCTAAATCGTCCTGCTCTACATGCCAGCTTTTATACATATATGGTTTAATTAAATCCATATAGCCGCGTGGATGTTTAACCTTTTCGGTACGCGTTATAAGCCCTGTATTTGCATCAGTAACCTTACCATGTGCGCCGCAGCCAATACCGAGATAATCGCCAAAACGCCAATAATTTAAGTTATGTTGGCATTGATAGCCCGGTTTTGCATAGCCCGATATTTCGTATTGCACGTAACCTGCTTGCGCGAGTAACTCAACCCCTTGTTCTTGAATGTCCCACAGTGTTTCATCTTGTGGCAAGGTAGGGGGCTTTGAAGCAAACTGAGTATTGGGTTCAATAGTTAGTTGATACCAAGATATATGCGGTGGATCGAGCGCTATTATTTGTTTTAAATCACTCAGAGCATCATCAAGTGTTTGCCCAGGTAAGCCATGCATTAAATCAAGGTTAAAGCTATTTAAACCGGCTTCTTTAGCTTGTTGCGCGGCATAGTTTGCCTCGTCGCTGCCATGAATCCGACCAAGTGCTTTTAACTTGTCGTTTTGCATGCTTTGCACACCGATAGAAATACGGTTAATGCCTGCTTTTACGTAATCTTTAAAGCGACCTGTTTCTACTGTACCAGGGTTGGCTTCAAGGGTGATTTCGCAGTGTTCTTCAAGCCCAATTAGGTTGTCGACTTCATTTAATAAACGGGTATAAGCTGCACCAGTTAATAGGCTCGGAGTGCCGCCACCAATAAAAATGCTGTGAATTTTACGTCCTTGCACTAAGTGCAAATCTGCTTTTAAGTCATCAATTAAGTGTTGAACATATTCAGCTTCAGGTATTTCACCTTTTTGTCCGTGGCTATTAAAATCGCAGTACGGGCATTTTTGCACGCACCAAGGCACGTGCACATATAAGCTCAGTGGTGGAAGGTTCACAGGCCGCCTTTTTGCTGTAGTTCTAGTAATAATTTTTGCAGCGCTTGTCCGCGATGACTCACTGCATTTTTTTGCTCTTTTGTAAGCTCAGCACTCGTACAATTTTTCTCTGCTACAAAAAACACAGGATCGTAACCAAATCCACCGTTGCCATTTTGAGTGAGCGTAATTTCGCCCTCCCAACTAGCACTACAAATAAGCGGAGTAGGGTCGTCTGCGTGGCGCATTAACACCAGTACACACCAAAAGCGTGCACTGCGAATAGGATTATCACCTAAATCTACAAGTAACTTATCAATGTTATCTTGATCGCTGGCACCTGGGCCTGCAAAACGGGCTGAGTAAACACCGGGCGCGCCATTTAAGCCATCAACTTCTAAACCTGAGTCATCGGCAATAGCAGGCATGCCAGTAATTTTAGCGGCATGGCGCGCTTTAATAATGGCATTTTCAACAAAGGTAGTGCCGGTTTCGGCAACTTCATCTACGTTAAAATCGCTCTGTGGAACTACATTAATATTCAAAGAGCTTAGCATGTTAGCTAGCTCTTTTACTTTGCCAGGATTACCTGTAGCAAGTACTAAAGTTTTGGTCATGTTATTAATCTACGTAAAATTTTTGCTGAAACTGTAATTTTTGAAATTGATTATTTTGTTGTATCTCAATCTCAAAGCGTAAAATCTCTTCGTTGGTGTAATCAACTTGGGCAAGGTAATAAATTGACTCACCTTCTTTTACTTCTTTAAAAGTAAGCGTTTGTTTGTTGCTAAGTAGGTTTTTCGCTGTGCCTATAAGCTTTGCCGTTTGTGCTGTTTTATCGGCATCATTTTTTAATATAGAAATGTTTACAACCCCTTTGTAGCCACTGCGCTCAAGGTTGTACGCTTTTGCTATTTTTGGCTGAATAAAAGTAGAAGGAAAGGCGATGTAATGCACTTGCCAAGGGCCAAGCTCTTTGTATTGTGCGCCTTGCATTTCTTCGCTTTGCGCGTTAAATGAAAATGCTAAACAAGCAATAAAACAAAACTTAATTAAACGGTTCATTATGTATTCCTCAAAACATATAAAAAAGAGGCCTTTGGGCCTCTAATTAAAAAATCTATATTAGACTAAAAAATCCATAAGCAGCATTTGCAAAAACTGAATACCAATAATAAGCACTAAAACTGATAAATCTAAACCACCCATTGATGGTAATATTTTACGAATTGGTTTTAGCATTGGTTCAGTAAGCTGATGGAAAACCGCTTCTATAGGGTTATAGCCTTGGCTAACCCAACTTAAAATAGCGCGAATAATAAGTACCCAAAATACTAAATTAAGGCCTTCTTTTAGTACCGTTATAAGTGCTTGAATAAGTACAGGCTGTATTGCCCACGCATTATATATAACAAGCATTAAAGTACTAATTTTGGCTACAGCCACTATAAATGCCAGCAACAGAGATGCTAAATCAAGTCCGCCAAACCCCGGAATGATTTTACGCAGTGGTTTTACCGCAAACGACGTGGCTTTAACCACAAACTGGCTCATTGGATTATAAAAGTCGGCTTTTGCCCACTGCAGCCAAAAGCGCAGTAATACCACCATTAAAAACAAATCAAACAGGGTACTGATTAAAAATTGCATGGCATTCATAGTGTAACCTTCAATAAAAAGTGGTTTTAAAGTTCTTTTTCCATTTGCTCTGCACGCGCAATACACGCATCCATTGCATCGCCAACGGTTTTAGTTAAGCCTTCGTCTTTTAAGTGCTCAACAGCTGCGTGAGTAGTGCCGCCTTTAGATGTTACGTTTGAACGTAGTTGCGAAATACTAATATCAGGCTGGCTAAGTGCCATTTCGGCAGCGCCAAGGGCTGTTTGTTGTACCAGGCGACGAGCGTCTTCATCGTTAAAGCCCAGCGCTTTTGCTTTTTCTTCTATGGCTTCCATAAATAAGAAAAAGTAAGCAGGTGATGAGCCGGTTACAGCAATAATATCGTTAATTTGTGACTCTTTTTCCACCCATACAACAATGCCCGTGCATTCAAAAACTTGTTGTACAAATTCGTGTTCGCTTGGTGTTTCGCCCGCACCATATAAACCTGATACTCCGCGACCTAATAAAGATGGCGTGTTTGGCATGCAACGTACCATTTTAACGTCTTGGCCTAGCATTTCACGCAAACGTTTTACAGTTAAGCCCGCAGCAACAGAAATAAACAGTTTATCGCTAAAATCTACGCCCGACTCTTGAAACGATTTACATAAATCGCCCATCATTTGTGGTTTAACAGACAAAACAATTACATCAGCATCGCGCAGGGCTTCGTTATTGTCACTGGTGGTTTGCACCTTGAAATCAAATGCTACCTTTTCAAGCTTTTCTTGGTTGCGGTTAGTCGCAATTATGTTACTTGCGTTAAAGCCGTTTTTTACCATGCCACCAATAATGGCGTAGCTCATATTACCTGTGCCTATAAATGCGATTTTTTTATCTGACATAAATCTGTTATCACCTTTTAAGTTCGTGTTCCAAAAATGTCTGTGCCGATCCTTACCATGGTTGAGCCTGCGCTAATGGCAGCTTCAACATCGTTACTCATACCCATCGACAAAGTATCTACTTGAGGATATTGGGTCTTTAGTTTATCAAAGCAAGTTTGTAATTGCTCAAAAGATTGAATTTGCGTATCCAGTTTGTCGCTTTTAGCGGGAATTGCCATTAAACCTCGAAGTGTTAAGTGCTCACATTGGTTAATAAAATTGGCAAGTTCATCTATTTCATCACGGCGGCAACCTGACTTTGCTTCCTCATTACTTATATTTACTTGAATAAGTATATTAAGAGGTGGTTTATCGTCTGGGCGCTGGGAATCTAATCGCTTTGCTATTTTTATGCGATCAACACTTTGCACCCAATCAAAGTTAGCAGCTACTAATGCACTTTTATTTGATTGAATAGGGCCAATGAAATGCCAAATGATGTCGCTATATGACTGTAGTTGAGCTATTTTATCTATAGCCTCTTGAACATAAGATTCACCAAATTCGCGCTGACCATGCTCATAAGCTGCAATAATATCTTCGCTTGGTTTAGTTTTAGACACTGCTAGTAGAGTAACTTCGTTAGTGTTTCGCTGTGTGTTTTTTGCCGCGTCTGCAATTCTAGCGTAGGCGGATGTGAGTCGTTCTGCTATTGTAACCATATATTTATCAGTTAGTTGTGGAGTCATAAATGGATATTACCGAATTATTAGCGTTTAGTGTGCAACACAAAGCATCCGATTTACATTTATCGTCGGGTGTTTCACCTATGATACGCGTAGACGGTGATGTTCGCCGCATTAATATACCAGCCCTTGCAGACAAAGACGTAAACAGTCTGGTTTACGATATTATGAACGATAATCAACGCAAGGACTACGAACAAAACCTCGAAGTGGATTTTTCGTTTGAAGTGCCTAATTTAGCACGTTTTCGTGTGAATGCGTTTAACTCTAATCGCGGGCCTGCTGCGGTATTTCGTACCATACCAAGTGAAGTGTTAACGCTTGATGATTTAGGTGCGCCAGATATTTTTAAAACAATCTCTGATACCCCACGTGGACTCGTGTTAGTAACAGGGCCAACGGGTTCTGGTAAATCAACAACACTTGCCGCTATGGTCGATTATATAAATCAAAATAAACATCACCATATTCTAACAATAGAAGATCCAATCGAGTTTGTTCACGATAATAAATTAAGTTTAATTAACCAACGTGAAGTTCACCGCGATACACATAGCTTTTCAAACGCGCTACGTAGTGCATTGCGTGAAGACCCTGATGTAATACTTGTGGGTGAGTTACGTGATTTAGAAACAATTCGTCTTGCAATGACTGCTGCCGAAACGGGTCACTTAGTGTTTGGCACGCTACATACAACATCTGCACCAAAAACTATTGACCGTATTATTGATGTATTCCCAGGTGAAGAAAAAGCTATGGTGCGCTCAATGTTATCTGAATCTTTACGTGCGGTAATTTCACAAACACTGCTTAAAAAAATTGGTGGTGGGCGAGTTGCAGCACACGAAATTATGATTGCAGTTCCTGCTATTCGTAACTTAATTCGTGAAGATAAAATTGCACAAATGTATTCGTCTATTCAAACCGGTGCGTCTGTGGGCATGCAAACAATGGATCAGTGTTTAACTAATTTAGTTAATCACGGTATTGTTACAAATGCGGCAGCGAAAGAAAAAGCGCAAGACAAAACACAATTTGGTGGGTAAGAAATTATTATGGCTTTATCTTTAAACGACTTTTTACTCATAATGATTGAGAAAAAGGGTTCTGACCTATTTGTATCGAGTCAGTTACCTGTAAGTGCAAAAATAAACGGTGAACTAACAGCTCTCAGTGACGATAGACTGACTGATGAGCAATCGCTTGAGTTAGTAGAATCTGCAATGAGCGAAAAGCAAAAAGCAGAATTTCATACAACGAAAGAATGTAACTTTGCGATTGCTACCGACGAAGGGCGTTTTCGTATTTCTGCTTTTTGGCAGCGCGATAGAGCAGGTATGGTTATTCGCCGTATTGTGACGCAAATTCCTGATGTGAGTGATTTAGGTCTGCCGTCTACGCTGACAGATGTAATTATGTCTAAACGCGGTCTTGTCTTGTTTGTAGGTGGTACAGGCACGGGTAAATCGACCTCACTAGCTGCACTTATTGGTTATCGAAACCGTAATCAACGAGGTCATATACTGACCATTGAAGATCCGATTGAGTTTGTTCATGAGCATCGTAAAAGTATTATTACTCAGCGCGAAGTAGGGCTTGATACAGAAAGCTTTGAGTCGGCACTTAAAAGCTCATTACGCCAAGCTCCAGATGTTATTTTGATTGGTGAAATTCGCTCGCAAGAAACCATGGAATACGCCCTAAGCTTTGCTGAAACCGGGCACCTGTGTGTTGCAACACTACATGCTAATAATGCGAACCAAGCGATTGACCGTATCATGCATCTAGTACCAAAAGAAAAACACGATAAGCTTAAGTATGACTTAGCACTTAACTTACGTGCCATTGTTGCTCAGCAACTAGTGCCGACTGCCGATGGTGAAAGCCGTGTTGCAGCTATTGAAATATTGCTTAACTCACCAATGGTCGCTGAACTGATTAAAAATGGTGATATTGGCGGAATTAAAGAGGCAATGGCTAAGTCGAAAGAAATGGGCATGCAAACCTTTGACCAAGCGTTATTTGAGTTGTATAGACAGCAGCGAATTAACTACGCTGATGCACTGCACCATGCTGACTCGCCAAATGATTTACGCTTAATGATAAAACTGCGCAATAACGAACAACAAGGCGCAGGCTTTTTACAGGGCGTTACTATTGATGGCCTTGATGATAAAAATAGCGATCAATAATTTAAAAGTAATCAATAAAAAAGCGCCAATTGGCGCTTTTTTTATTTGTATAAAGGGTTGTTTATATAGCCAGCTTATTCACCGTAACTAGATTCAAAAAAGCTTTCTAAAATAATAACCGCAGACATATTATCTACGTTACCTTTACCTAAGTTTTTATAGCCGCCACTTTCAAAAAGTCGCGCTTTAGCGTCCGCTGTCGTTAAGCGCTCATCCTGTGTTTGCACAGGAATGCCATAATGATTATGCAATCTGTTGGCAAACTTTTTTGCTTTAAAGGTAACCTCTTGTGATGTTCCATCCATATTTAGTGGTAAACCAACAACCATTAAGTCAGGCTGCCACTCGGCTACTTGTACGGCGATATGGTCCCAGTTAGGAATGCCATCTTGTGCTTTTACAGCCTTAAGGCTAGACGCACTGCCGGTTAACTCTTGCCCAATAGCAATACCAATACTTTTGGTGCCAAAGTCAAAGCCCATTACAGTGCGTTCGCCTTGCGGCTTAAGCGATTTTTTTGTCATGTGTATCTTGTTTAAGTTTGCTAAGGGTTAGTTACTATTATGCGTGACCAGCTTCAGGGCTGAGTTGGCTAATATCAAATCCCAACATTGAAACTGCTTTTTCCCATCGTTTTTCAACGGGGGTATCAAAAATGATCTTCGGATCGGCTTCTATGATCAACCAGCTGTTATCAAGTAACTCTTGTTCGAGTTGTCCTTGCTCCCACCCTGAATAACCAAGTGTAATAATAAACTGCTCTGGTGCTTGTGCAGTGGTTAAGTTTGCTAGAACGTCTTTTGAGGTAGTGATCATAATATCGCTACTGAGTTTTTGACTTGCTGAATAACCCGATTGGGGAGAGTGCAGTACAAAACCACGGTCAGTTTTAACGGGCCCACCTGCAAACACACTTACTTTTGCTGCGTTTTGCGTTTTGTCGTTATCAATTTCTATTTTATCTAAAAGTTCGCCAACAGTAACATCAATAGGTTGGTTTATTACCAAGCCCATAGCCCCATCTTCATTGTGCTCACAAATATAGGTAACAGCACGTTTAAAAAAAGGGTCTTGCATTGACGGCATCGCGATTAAAAAATGATTTTCTAATGACTGCATAGATTTCACCCTTTTTAGTTAATGAACTTTGAGTATGGCATAGTTATTTAAATTGACATAAAAAGCCCATTAATTGCATGAAAGGCTTAAACTAATGGGCTTTTTATTGTGGTAATTACTTACCTAATTTACGCTCAATTGCATCAAATAAAATACCTGTGATAGAAATATCATAAGCAGCTTCAATTTCGCGTACGCACGTTGGTGCAGTTACGTTAATTTCAGTTAATTTATCGCCAATAATATCTAAACCTACAAATATTAAGCCTTTTTCTTTGAGCGTTGGTGCAACAGCTTGCGCTATTTTTAAATCTGATTCGCTAAGTGGACGGGCTTCACCTCGACCGCCTGCAGCCAAATTACCGCGTGTTTCACCATTTTGTGGTATACGCGCTAAACAATATGGAATAACTTCGCCATCAACTACTAGTACGCGCTTATCGCCTTGTTTGATCTCTGGAATGTAATTTTGCACCATTGCGAAGCGGCTGCCGTGCTCGGTTAACGTTTCACAAATTACACCAATGTTGGCATCGTCTTCTCTGATGCGAAAAATCGATGCGCCACCCATGCCATCAAGCGGCTTTAAAATAATGTCTTTATGCTGTGCTAAAAATTCACGAATTTGTTTTTGGCTACGTGTAACAAGTGTGTCTGGCGTATGCTCGCTAAACCATGCTGTAAACAGCTTTTCGTTAGCATCGCGAAGGCTTTGTGGCTTGTTAATTATTAACGTACCTTCTTGTTCAGCACGTTCTAAAATATACGTCGCGTAAATGTATTCAGTATCAAAAGGAGGGTCTTTACGCATTAAAATTACGTCAAGATCGGCAAGGGCTATAGTGGCTTTTTCTTCAAGCTCATACCATTTTTCTGCATTATTAAACACTTGCGCTTTAGACGCTGTAGCGTACGACTTGCCTTTACGAAGAGATAAATCGTCCATCTCCATATAATAAATTTCGTAGCCACGTTCTTGCGCTTGCATCATCATTGCAAAACCGGTGTCTTTTTTGATGTTAAATCCACTAATAGGATCTGAAATAATACCTAACTTAATTGCCATGCGCTGTGCCTTACTATAAATGTTACTGTTTATATGAGGGTGCTTTTAGTTATTTCAATTAGCTAAATCGCCAAATTGAAGTTGTAATGCACTTAAGACCGTTAAAGCGGCTGTTTCCGTTCGTAAAACGCGCGGGCCTAAGCGAATATCTACAAACTCTAGTTGTTTGGTTAGTGCCATTTCATCGTCGGTAAAGCCACCTTCTGGGCCTACTAAAAAGCGTACGCCATCTTTAGGTACCGTAATGGTTTTAATGCTGTGCTCAGCACGAGGGTGAAGAGTGAGCTTAATTGCATCGGTTTGTTGTGCAAGCCATTGTTTTAAATCTATAGGTGGGTGAATAATTGGCACAAAATTACGCCCTGACTGCTCAGCCGCAGCAATTGCAATTTTTTGCCATTGTTGGTGTTTTTTCTCAAGACGATCGCCCATTAGTTTCACACCACAGCGCTGACTAAAAATAGGGGTGATTTCGGTAATACCTAGTTCAACTGACTTTTGAATTGTAAAATCCATCTTATCACCACGAGATACACATTGACCTAAATGAATTTTAAGTGGAGATTCTACATCGTGAGGGTTAAGTTCTAATGGCATTACGACGACTGTTTTTTTTGTTACCTCAATTATTTCACTAAGGTATTCGCCACCTTCGCCATTAAAAATAGATACATGCTCGCCTACTTTCATGCGCAGCACTCTGCCAATATGCCCTGCAGCATCGTCATCTAAAGTTACAGGGGTGTTTAGGGCAATACTCGATGTTTGATGAATATGAGGAACTCGCATAGGGCGTCACTTACTACATAGCGTAAAATATATATTGCTATGGTAAGTAAGCTGGGGGCTGTGCGCAATTATTTATTTTTATTAAGTTGTTCGGCGAGATCTATTAAATCTTGTGGGGTGTGTGCTATATCGTGATGATTTTGCGAAGGTTCCGTTAACGTCTCGTCGGTAACCCGGCTGAGTGTATAGCCTGTATCATCAAGATTTATTAAAAAGCGTTCTTCATGTAAGGAGTTATAAATAAAGCGCTGCTTATCACTTGCGAGTAAATAATCGGTGCTATTGAAAAGGACTCCGTGTAAATCGTGATGATCTTTTAAATAATTAATTAACTCAGAAACGCTTATTTCGTTTTCAAGATCGCAATAACTGTAGTCTTTAATAAGCTCGTCAAACATCATTTTTACTAATTGGCGGGTATTACTGCCTGCAGCAATAAGTGTACTCGCTTTTGTTATGCCATTACTATTTACATAGTATTCGGCAAATGCGCGGCTAAATTCGTTGTCTATGTCAATTAACAAATAGTTCGTTATTTCAGGCGGCATAGAGCTAGGACCTTGTTGCATCTAAGTAATTACCATTATTACTTAAATGCAGACGTTTTAATTGCTGTATTTTCAGTAAAAAAGGTCTAAAGAGAAAACATACTAATAAGTAAATAACCTATAGCACAAAAAACAGCAAATTCTATGCATGCTACCCCAATATTATCTTGATGGTCTATTTCAAGAGCCGTATCAATATTTGGTAAAGAGATAACTTTTATCACATACGTTAAGCCGTAAAGTAGTATCCACATTACACCGCAATGCATTACAAGTGTAAATATGTTTTCAACCATTTTACCGTTTTGAAATGCTGCGCTAGATAAACCAGCATATACAGCCAACGCTAAGCCAATTGATTTTCCAGCATATCTTATACCAATAGATATATTTTCTAGGTTAAAGTTACTTTGTAGTGACGCACCTTGGTTTGCTTTTGCAAAACGGTGTTCTCGTATTTTGCTATCAAGTGCAAACATCCCCTGAAGTGTAAAAAAGCTAACGCAAGCAATAAGTAAGTTGCTAACCCCTTGCGTGTGGGTCCACGTGTACAAGCCCAGTGCAATAATACAGTTAGCGATTAACATTCCTGAGTCTACCAATGCAGCACATACATTTTGTTTTAGTATGGCAGCTTCTTCATTAAATCTGTGGAGTATCCATTTTCTGTGAATTAAATGGCCCACTTTTATAAAAGTGAATAAGAGAACAATAATAATTAATACTTTTAACGGGTTTGACTGTGCAGTGCTTACGCTTATTTCGTCAAATAAAAAGGCTATAGTGGCTATAACAACCGATATTTCAGATGCAAAACTAATACCCATGGCAAAGTTGTCGTGTTGCGCTAACTCATCTTTAAGCGCTTGTTTTGCTTTGATTTGAGTGACAACTCGTAAACAAAAAATAGTTATGCAAATAACCGCAAAACTAATGGCAATCGCAATAAAACTAGTGTTAGATAAAGACAAATATGACATGGTGATCCTAATTAAGTTAACCTTTCTAGGTTTTAATCATTCTAGTACGGTTATTGATGATATAAAAGAGAGGATTGATGAGTAACGTAAAGCAACTTCCTATTCAATTACAAAAACTTGGCTTGATGCGCTTTGAACAGTTATACCCGCAGCAAAGTAAACAAAGTGAAGTTGTAAGGTTATTAGCATTAAGCGACTTTGCTTGGCGCAGTTTAGAGTCACAACCTGATTTAAATACCTGGCTATTATGCAAAGACGAAATACAAAATAGAGTAATAGACTCTCCTTTTAAAAACCTGAATTTAGCTGACCTTGATGAAGCACAGTGCCATAAAGTACTTCGTCAATATCGTGAAAAGTACTGGCTTAAAGTCGCCTTTTTAGATTTATGCTGTAATAACCCCATTGCCGATAGTATTAATTATATAAGCCAACTGGCTGACATGCTAATTAATAGCGCCAACCAATGGGCGCATGCACAGGTGGCAAAAGTAAATGGTGAACCGCTTGATGGGCAAAACCAAGCAATGCCGCTAATGGTATTGGGGATGGGGAAGCTTGGCGGACAGGAGTTAAATTATTCCTCTGATATTGATCTTATTTTTGCGTATCCGCGCAGCAAAAAAACCCAAGGTGGCCGCAGAAGCCTTGAGGCCCAAGTGTTTTATACCAAAGTTGCACAAAAACTGATTGCAGCACTTAACCAAGCCACCGGTGATGGGCAAGTATTTAGAGTTGATATGCGCCTACGCCCGTTTGGCGAAAGCGGCCCTTTGGTTATGAGCTTTAATGCCATTGAAGATTACTACCAAGAACAAGGGCGCGACTGGGAACGCTACGCTATGTTAAAAGGGCGCTTAATTGGCACTCCTAATAAGTATTGGGATGAATTTATTAAGCTTTTAAAGCCGTTTGTTTACCGCCGGTATATTGATTTTTCGGTGATTGAATCCTTGCGTAAAATGAAGTTAATGATTGCACAAGAGGTTCGCCGTAAACGCTTAACTAATAATATAAAACTAGGCGCTGGTGGTATTCGTGAAGTTGAATTTATAGTGCAAGCCCTGCAAATGGTAAGAGGTGGGCGAGAGGCTAATTTACAAACCCAATCTTTACTCAAAGCATTAAATGAGTTGGCACTTAACCAAGTTATAGATGAGCAAGAAGCAAGCGAGCTGAGGCGCAATTACCTTTATTTACGTAAAGTTGAGCAGTACCTTCAAATATTTGACGATCAGCAAACGCAAACACTCCCCGATGATGAATTGAATCAGCAGCGCTTAAATTTATTATTAGAACAAGCTGATTTTTCTGCCACTTTAAACACTATAGAAAAGGTGATGAAACAAGTTAACGGTGAGTTTGCACTTGTGATTGGCGAGGAAACCGTGCCACTTGATACCTGTGAAGGCGCATTTATTAGTGCTTGGGATCATGGTGATGTGAGCTTTTTAAAAGAGGCCAGAGATGAATGGCAAGCACCCCTTAACGATTTTAAATTAAGGCTGTCTAAGGTAAATATAGGTAACCGAGGGCGTGACACTCTTGATAAGTTAATGCCTGTTTTACTAAATCAATTAAATGACTTTAATGCCAGTGCAGCAGCTTTCACAATGGTTTGCCAAATTTTTAATAAGATAATTTCGCGTACTGCCTATTTAGAATTGCTTTACGAAAACCAAGGTGCATTAAAGCAACTTGTTTTACTGTGTTGTCATAGCAAATGGATAGGGGAGCATATTTCTCGCTACCCCATATTACTTGATGAACTAATAGACCCCGCAGTTCTTTATAAGCCAACCCCGCTCACAGCGTATAAAGATGAAATAAGACAGTATTTTTTACGAATAGAGCATGACGATTTAGAACTGCAAATGGAGTCGCTTAGGCAATTTAAGCAAACGCATCAATTACGAATTGCTGCCGCCGATGCAACCGGTGTTCTTGACGTAATGAAAGTAAGCGATCATTTAACCGTACTGGCAGAGGCGATTGTTGACCAAACTGTTAATATTGCATGGCATAACACTGTTAAGCGCTTTGGTATGCCCCCTGGCACAGATGATGAAAATAAAGGTTTTGCTGTTATTGCATATGGTAAAACAGGTGGCTTAGAAGTCGGGTACGACTCAGATCTAGATTTGGTGTTTGTGCATAATCATGATGGCTCAAGCTTAACTAATGGTGAAAAACCGATAGATTCTCGCCAGTTTTATTTAAAGCTCGCTCAGCGCCTAATGCATTTATTTAATACCCGTACTGCATCGGGCATTTTATACGAGCTTGATACACGATTACGTCCTGAAGGAGCCTCTGGTTTATTGGCTATCAATTTAGAGAGCTTTAATCACTATCAGCAAACTCAAGCATGGACGTGGGAGCATCAAGCACTTGTTCGGGCTCGATTAATTTTAGGTCAAAACGATCTGATAGATCGTTTTTCACAAATTCGTAAAAATATACTTTGCCAGCAACGCGATGATACCGTGCTAAAAGCTGATGTAATAAAAATGCGCGAAAAAATGCGCGACCATCTAGCGAAGGGAAATGCTGAGAAATTTGATTTAAAACAAGATGTTGGTGGCATGGCTGATATTGAGTTTATTACGCAATATTTAGTACTTAAACACGCAAACGAGTTTGAACAGCTTACAGTTTACTCAGATAACGTAAGGATATTAACGGATGCGGCAAATATAGGTTGTATTACTAAAGAGCAAAAGCAGCAGTTGATAAAAGCGTATATTGATTATCGCTCGTGTTATCACGTGTTGAGCTTGGAGCAAAAAGGCAAATTGATCCCGCGAGAAACGTTTTTACAAGATATTACTAACGTAACTAATATTTGGAATAGTATTTTTGAATTGAATTGAATTGAATTGAAAACCCAAGCGCTTGCTTGGGTCTATGTACGTGTAAACCCTTAAACCCTTAAACCTTTAGTTTTAAACAGTTTGTACGTACAAATTCTGATGGTAACTCGGTAATAACCGCTGCTCTTTGTTTATGGCAAAAGTAAGTATAAACCTCATGCTCAAAGTCATCATTTATAGCGCGCCCAATTTGGTACAGTGCTGAAGTAAAGTTACTGTCTACTCTAAAATGATCTTTAACTACGTAATCTTTACTTAAGTACCAGTAGAGCTCAATCCCCTCGTTTTTAGCATATTGATTAAGTACATCTTTAAGAGTTGTGCCATTTTCAAAGCGCCTAGGTTCAACTTCTCCAGTCCAATTTGTAGGCATTGGATCTACTGTTCGCGCACGTTCAGCCAATACTCTATCCAAGGTTTGTTCTGGTGTTTTAAGTTTTAAAACAAATTGATCTCGTTCTTTATTACTTTTTACTTGGTTACGAATGGAGGAGTAAAAGCGTGATAATCCTTCGGCGGCTGCATTTTTAGATTTTTTAATATCAAATACAGAACCATCACCCACTAAGAAGTATACGGCGAGTGCTATTAGCACGGCTGCAAATGATAAATGTCTAATCCAAAACCACATGATTATTACCCACCTTATTTGTTCCTATTATTGTTATACCATTACTTTTTGTAAAAAGAAGGGGTATTTTTATCCGGTCGAGTTTTAAAGCGACGGTGTAGCCACATGTATTGCTCTGGTGCTGCATTAACAGATTGTTCCATGCGTTGATTTACACGTGTTACATCAGCCTTATCATCACCACTGGGGAAGTTTTCAAGCTCAGGTACTACCTCTAAATGATACTTTCCATTTTCGTCACGACGCGAGATTAAGCTCATAGTTTCGCAGTTTTTACTGCCAGCAAACATAAGAGTACCTGTTGTCGTTGCTGTGTCAGGGACGGCGTAAAATGGCACAAACTCACAGCGGTTACGGCCGTAATCTTGGTCAGGTAAGTAATAGCATACTTTTTTGTTTTTTAATGATTTTAGTAAACCTTTTACATCTTTTCGGCCAATTAGGTATTCGTTAGAACGAAGGCGGCCATTAGTTGTAAAGTATTCCATTAGAGCGTTGTTGTGAGGGCGGTAAAAGCCTAAACCTTGGCATTTTAATCCCATTACACGACTCGCCATTTCAAGATGCAGAATATGAGGTACAAGTAATAAAACACCTTTACCAGATGCCTGTACGCGCTCAAAGTGTTCCAAACCTTTGATTGAGCCATATACACTTTTTACTCGCCACTGCGGCCACCACCAAGCCATGCCGGTTTCAACCATTGCAATGCCGGTGTTTTCCATATTTTTGAGTACAAGGTCTTTTTGATCTGCTTCGCTCATATCAGGAAAACACAGCTTAATATTTACTTCTGCAATATGGCGACGGCGCTTCATAAATTTATGGACTAAGCGGCCAAGTTGCTTACCCATTGCCAGCTGTAGCTTTTGTGGTAGCCAAGAAATTAAGTATAAAAATAAAACGCCAACCCACGTTAGCCAGTATCGAGGGCCTAAAAAAGATGCTTTAAAAGGAGATGAGGTGACCACAAAAATCTCTCTGAGAATAAAAACGATAGTTTAACGCTAAGCGCTATAAAATACAAAAAGCCAGCTACATGCTGGCTTCGAATAAATCTATATTATGTTTAGCTGTAAAAGTTAAGCTGATTTTAAACCTTGGTTTATAGCAACCAAATCTTCACTTGTTAGTGTACCCGCAGCTTGTTTTAAGCGAAGGGTAGATAACACATAACGGTAACGCACATCAGCAAGGTTACGTTTTGCATCGTATAAATTTTGCGTACTCACTAGTACGTCAACAATGGTACGAGTACCTACTTCAAAACCGGCTTCAGTTGCTTTAAGGGCACTTTGAGCTGAAACAACCGCTTGCTCTAGCGCTTTGTAAGTCGCAATATCTGAAACAACTTGATTATAAGATGTAATTACTGTGCGAGTGACTGCGCGGTAATTTGTTTCATAATCTTGGCTCGCTGATACGTAAAACGCACGCGCTTGGTTAGTTGCAGCAACCGTTGCGCCACCTGAATATAAAGGTACGCTAAAGTTAAGCCCAACAGAACTAGAGTCTGAACGCGGTTGGTCATCAAAATTAGCGCCATTTATTTGAGTGTCTGTAAGAGAGTCACCATAACTTGCACTTAGAGTTAGTTTTGGATAATGACCTGCTTTTGCTAATTCAATTTGATCTTTTGCAATATCAACCGTTACTTTAGAGACTTGTAAGTTGATATTTTTATCTTCAGCTACTTTAACAAAGTCGCTTGAGCGCTTAGTTGGCTTAGTTGTTGAGAAAGTATCTGTATTTAAAAAGTCTAATTTTTCGTGATATTTACCAGTTATCTCACGAAGTTGCTCGCGTGCAGTTTCTACAGCATTACTGGCAATAATTTCTTGGGCTACTGAGTTATCAAACTGAGCTTGTGCTTCGTGTACGTCTGTTATAGCTGTTAAACCTACTGCATAACGTTGTTTTGTTTGCTCAAGTTGACGTGCAATGGCACGTTTTTCAGCTTCGACAAATTCAAGGTTATCACTGGCACTTAATACGTTAAAATAACCTTCAGCAACGCGTACAATTAAATTTTGTTTAGCTGCATCATATAGGCCGCTTGCTTGTAGAGCTTGCTTATCGGCAATATCTAAAGTGTTCCAAGCACCTAAATCAAATAATGTTTGGCTTAAACTTACACCGCGAGAGAATTGGTCTGTATCACTTTCAACTTTTACTTGGTTAGATAAGTCGCCAACGCTTTGGTACGACGTTGCATCGCTTTTCGTATAACCCATAGTTAAACCAATTTGAGGTAATAGTGCACTCATCGCCAAATCGCTTTGGTAAGACTGCGCATCGGCTTGGGCTTTTGCTTTTAAAACAGTAGGATCGTTAGCTGTCGCTATTTCAAAAACTTGTAGTAAATCTTCAGCTTTCACTGCTGTTGCACCTAATGCGCATGATAAACTAACTAGCGCCGCAAGAATGTTCTTTTTCATGTGGGGTTCGGTCCTTAGACAATTTTTGTACTAAAAGCATGTTAACCTGTTTTACTGCATAACAAAAAAAATAATTAGTAAAACAGTATGTTCAAGTGTAACAGAATATATTAACGCATTTTAAAGCTTTAGATAAGTAGGAGGTAGGCACGTGGTTGATAAAAAGCTCGTTCAATTTACACATAAAGATGTAAATTTAAAGCCAATAAAAAACCTTTATAAAGGTTTTTTTCAGGTTGATTTATACCAGTTTGAACATGCTCTTTTTGCGGGTGGAAAATCAGAGCTAATTAGCCGAGAAATATTAGAACGTGGCGATGCAATTGCAGTACTCCCTTATGACCCAATATCAGATACTGTTCTTTTAATTGAGCAAATACGTATTGGCGCTATTAAAAGTAAGCACTCGCCGTGGCTACTAGAATGTATAGCCGGAATGACTGACGGCAGTACGGATTACGAATCAGTTGTAAAAAAAGAAGCGTATGAAGAAGCTGGGCTTGAATTAACTGAACTTGAATTTATGCTTTCATACCTATCAAGCCCTGGTGGTACAACTGAGCGCTTACATTTATATTTAGCGCGTGCTGATTTAAGCCAAGTGAAATCAGGTGTATATGGTCTTGAAACTGAAGGCGAGGATATAAAAACTCATATTTTATCGGTTGATGATGCGCTAATGCGCCTCAATAACGGTGAAATGGATAATGCGGCAACGGTTATTTGTATGCAGTGGCTTGCGCTAAATCGCGAAAAAATGGCAAGCAAATGGGCATAAACTCTTACTAATATTATGGCGGAACTTTGACAGCACAATTAGCAACAAATCGATATATTCAAAGCCTCCCAAAGTATTTAACACTTTGTGAGCATAACTATGTGCGACTATTAAAGTTGTTACCGAGCGAGCGCAATATAGGAAGCATTCGTGAAGTAAAACTTGGCAACAGTGAATTTGCTACAAAAATTGATGGCAGCGCAAAATACACTATGGATATTTCAATTAAGCAGCTAACAGGAATGGTTAAAGGGATAGCGCCGCTGTATTTAACGGCTCGCTTGTATCATGATGCGAAAGTAGCTGAAATTATTAATCACGATTACCATCAACGCATAAAACCATCGTACGGATACCCCAACCCTAAAATGCATCAAAAAGATGAAAAGTATCAACTTAATGCTTTTTTATACGACTGGTTAGTGGCCTGTGTAGAGCACGGGCAAGCAACATTAAATTGGGATGTAAATAATGGCTTGGTTTGATGATACATATACATTTGATAAATCATCTTTGTGCATTGCGCATATTACCGACAGCCATTTATTTGCAGATAAAAATGGTGAATATTTTAATGCAAATACTGCAGCTCATTTTGAACAAGCTTTGGCACACATCGCTGAGCAGCCAGTAGATTGCGTAATTTTTGGTGGTGATTTAACACAAGACCATAGTTTCGAATCGTACTTATTATTTAGTGAACTTATAAATGCCAGTGACATCACTTGCCCTGTATTTTGGGTACCAGGTAATCATGATGAACTAGTAATGCTTAATCGCATAAGTGGCGGAAAAATAAATTCGGCTAAACATATTATTGCTAACGGGGTTGAGCTGCTTCTTATTAATTCTAAAGGGCCCACGCCCGCAGGATGGGTTACTGGCGCGCATTTAGATGAAATAACTGATACTTTAGTCAACTCGAATAATAGTAAAGTTATCTTTTGTCATCATAATCCGCTGCCAATAAATGGCTATCTTGATAAGCACTTATTAGAAAATGGTCCACAGCTTTTAAATATTTTAGTTAATAGTAATAATGTATCTGCGCTTTTTCATGGTCATGTACACAACGATTATGAACAAAACTTTAGAGGCTTGCCTATATATGCAAGTCCTGCCAGTTCAGTCCAGTTTGTAAAATACACTCCAAAGTGGGAGCAAAAAAATGCAGGGCCTGCTTACAGAATGCTAAATATAAAGAGTAAAAAAGATAAAGTCGAAGTAAAAACGGAAGTGGTATGGCTAAGCGCGTAATTTATATTCATGGCTTTAATAGTTCACAAAAATCATATAAAGCTGTGCGCTTTGGTGAGCTTATGGCAAACTATGACGTTGATTATTGTGTACCGAACTTAAACCACGAGCCCCTACAAGCTATAATTGAGCTTGAACAATTACTAACGCCAGATACCGTTTTATTAGGTAGCTCGTTAGGTGGTTTTTTTGCCACGTATTTATCGCAGCGTTATCAAATTCCTGCAGTGGTCATTAATCCCGCGGTCGCACCTTATAATTTATTACAGTCGTTACTTGGGCCTAATTATAATCCGTATCAAGATTATCATTACGATTTAAATAACAGTCATATTGAGGCGCTGAAATTACTCGCTGTAGATAAATTAGCACATCCTGAGTTACTGTATTTATTACAGCAAACAGGCGATGAAGTGTTGAACTTTCAACACGCAGTAAAATATTATTCGCAATGCAAGCAATTGATAGAGTTTGGTGGCGATCATAGCTACGTTGAATTTGAACGCACCTTTGCAAGTATTGTAGATTTTCTTAAAATCACGTAAAACTAGTTAGCCTGAACTGAGGTTAGTTACTATATTAACGCTTTAGCGCATATAACAATAAAACTAGTAAACGTATTAGAGCCTTAGCGGATATAAAGACAAAAACTATGAGTGATCAAAATTATAACGCCGAAGCCATTGAAGTACTTAATGGATTAGATCCGGTAAAACGACGCCCAGGGATGTACACCGATACCGTACGCCCAAACCATTTAGGTCAAGAGGTTATCGATAACAGTGTCGATGAAGCTATGGCGGGTCATGCTACTCGTATTGACGTAATACTCCACGAAGATAACTCGCTCGAAGTGAGCGATGACGGACGTGGTATGCCTATTGATATTCACCCTGAGGAAGGTATCCCAGGGGTTGAACTAATCTTCACTAAGTTACACGCCGGTGGTAAGTTTTCTAATAAAAACTACCAATTTTCGGGTGGTTTACACGGTGTAGGTATTTCTGTAGTAAATGCGTTATCTACCCGTGTAGAAGTAACCGTAAGGCGCGACGCTCAACAATACAGAATGGCATTTGAAAATGGCGATAAAGTAGAAGATTTGAGCGTAATTGGTACTGTTGGTAAGCGCAATACAGGTACCACCGTTCGTTTTTGGGCTGATGTTAGCTACTTTGATTCACCAAACTACTCAATTACCAAACTTAATCATTTATTAAAAGCCAAAGCGGTCTTATGCCCAGGACTGCGTATTAAGTTTGTTAATAAGCAAACGAAAGAAACCAAAGAATGGTTTTACGAAACTGGCTTAAAAGACTACCTAATTGAAGCCGTTAAAGGGTTTGAAACATTACCGCAAGACCCATTTGTAGGTGAATTTAAAAGCTCAATTGAAGGCGCTGATTGGGCTGTTGTATGGCTACCTGAAGGTGGCGAATCAATAGCGGAAAGCTACGTAAATTTAATTCCTACCGCGCAAGGTGGTACACATGTAAATGGTCTGCGCCAAGGCTTGCTTGAAGCAATGCGAGAGTTTTGTGAGTTTAGAAATTTACTACCTCGTGGCGTAAAGCTAACACCGGATGATATTTGGGAGCGTTGTAGTTACGTATTGTCGGTTAAAATGCAAGATCCACAATTTGCAGGGCAAACCAAAGAAAAACTTTCATCACGTTCATGTGCCGCATTTGTATCGGGTGTTGTAAAAGATTCGTTTAGTTTATGGCTAAATGAACATACCGATACCGCAGAATTATTAGCTGAGTTATGTATTTCAAACGCGCAAAGCCGTTTGCGTGCAGCTAAAAAAGTCGTACGTAAACGAGTTACTGCAGGGCCTGCATTACCAGGTAAATTGACCGATTGTAGTGCTGCCGATAATGACCGAACCGAGCTGTTTTTAGTGGAAGGTGATTCTGCTGGTGGTTCTGCTAAACAAGCGCGAGACCGTGAATTTCAGGCAATTATGCCGCTACGTGGTAAAATTTTAAATACCTGGGAAGTAGAGTCGGGGCAAATACTAGCATCACAAGAAGTACATGATATTTCAGTGGCACTGGGTATTGACCCAGAATCAACAGATATGTCGGGACTGCGTTACAATAAGATTTGTATACTGGCCGATGCTGACTCGGATGGATTACACATTGCAACATTGTTATGTGCACTGTTTGTTCGTCATTTTCCAGAATTAGTAAAAACAGGGCATGTGTATGTTGCAATGCCGCCATTATTTAGAATAGATATTGGCAAAGAAGTTTATTACGCCCTAGATGAAGAAGAGAAAACCGCTATTTTGGCGCGCATAGAAGCCGAGAAAAAACGCGGAAAAGTAAACGTACAACGATTCAAAGGTCTGGGTGAAATGAATCCGTTACAGCTTCGTGAAACCACTATGGATCCTAATACACGACGCTTAGTGCAGCTTACGCTTGATGAAGAAGTAGAAACCATGGAAATGATGGATATGCTACTTGCTAAAAAACGATCGCCTGATCGTCGTCAATGGTTAGAAGATCATGGTAACAAGGCGCTCGTTTAATTGCTTGTGCCTAACACTAGGAGAGACGAATGAAAAAATTACTAGGAAGTTTGCTGTTACTTGGGCTGACTAGCGCTCCTGCAATGGCTAAAAATATACTTGATAAGCTCACCGTAGCACCTGGGTTTGAAATTAGTTTATTTGCAAATGATGTAGAAAATGCACGTCAAATAGCCGTTTCAAAAAAAGGTATTGTGTATGTTGGCTCTCGTAAAGCAGGCAACGTATATGCGCTTATTGATCACAATAGCGACGGCGTAGCAGATAAAAAAATTGTTGTGGCTAAAGGCTTAAACATGCCCTCTGGCATAGCAATAAAAGATGGCGATTTATATGTAGGCGAAGTGCATCGTATTATTCGCTTTAAAAATATTGACACCCAATTAAAAGATCCAAAGTTTGATGTGGTCTATAACAAACTACCGAGTGAGCGTCATCATGGTTGGAAATTTTTACGTTTTGCACCAACGGGAGAATTAATCATTCCGGTGGGTGTACCGTGTAATATTTGTGCTGAGGATGAGCGTTTTGGCCGTATTTTTGCGCTTAATGTAGAAACAAAACAAATAAAAACAATAGCCAAAGGCGTGAGAAATACAGTGGGTTTTGATTTTCATCCAGCTACTCAAGCTCTATGGTTTAGTGATAACGGTCGCGACATGATGGGCGATGATATTCCACCTGATGAGCTAAATCGTGCCACACAAGAAGGGGAGCATTTTGGTTTTCCGTATGTTCATGCCGGTGCAATTATTGACCCTGAGTTTGGTGAAGGTAAAAACATTGCCGATTACACATCACCAGCACTTGCACTTCCTGCGCATGTAGCGCCATTAGGTATTCATTTTTATAACGGTAAGCAATTTCCAGCAAGCTATAAGCAACAATTATTTGTTGCTGAACATGGCTCATGGAACCGTTCTAAAAAGTCAGGTTATAAAGTAGGGCTAGCAACAATTGAAGTAGGTCGCGTAACTAAATATACGCCATTTATTACTGGCTTTATGAAAGACGAAACAACATTTGGACGCCCTGTTGCATTTGCAGAATTAGGTGACGGCAGTCTGTTAGTAAGCGATGATTACGCCAACGTAATCTACCGTGTAAGCTATAAGAAAAACTAGGTAAGCTTTAATGAGTGATACAGATACCTTGCTAATGCAAGGAATTGAGCAACAAACAATGGGGCGCTTTACCGAAGACGCCTATTTAAATTATTCCATGTACGTAATTATGGACCGTGCTTTGCCGCATGTAGGTGATGGCTTAAAACCAGTACAGCGTCGTATTATTTATGCGATGAGCGAACTGGGTTTGTCGGCTAATGCCAAGTACAAAAAATCAGCCCGTACAGTGGGTGACGTACTTGGTAAGTACCATCCACACGGCGACAGTGCATGTTACGAAGCTATGGTATTAATGGCGCAGCCGTTTTCTTATCGCTACCCTTTAGTAGATGGACAAGGAAACTGGGGTGCGGCAGATGACCCTAAATCGTTTGCAGCAATGCGTTATACAGAAGCGCGTTTATCTAAGTTTTCTGAAGTACTGCTAAAAGAGCTTGGCCAAGGCACTGTTGATTGGACACCAAACTTTGATGGCACAATGGATGAACCTGTTGTACTGCCTTCTCGTTTACCGCATATTTTACTCAACGGTATAACGGGTATTGCCGTAGGTATGGCAACTGATATTCCGCCACATAACGTACGTGAAGTGGCTAGCGCATGTTGTTTATTACTTGATAAACCAAAAACAGAGCTTGAAGAATTACTTGAGCTTGTACATGCACCAGATTACCCAACAGATGCTGAAATAATTACCCCAAAAGCCGATATTCATAAAATATATAAAACCGGTCGTGGGTCTATCAAAATGCGTGCGGTTTACACCGAAGAGCATGGCGATATTGTCATTACAGCACTGCCGCATCAATGTTCTGGTGGTAAAGTGCTTGAGCAAATTGCAGCGCAAATGAACGCTAAAAAATTACCAATGATTGCCGATTTACGTGACGAGTCAGATCACGAAAATCCGACACGCATTGTAATTATCCCGCGCTCAAACCGCATTAAAGCTGAGCCATTAATGGCTCATTTATTTGCAACCACCGATCTTGAAAAAAACTACCGCGTAAACTTAAACATGTTAGGCCTAGATGGTCGCCCGCAAGTTAAAGACTTACGCTGTATTTTAAGTGAGTGGCTAACATTTAGACGCGAAACAGTGCGTCGTCGTTTACAGTATCGTTTAGATAAAGTATTAGCGCGCCTACATATTTTAGAGGGTTTATTAGCCGCCTTTTTAAATATTGATGAAGTAATTGAAATCATCCGCAGCGAAGATAAACCAAAGCCTGTATTAATGGAGCGCTTTGATTTAACCGATACGCAAGCAGAAGCAATTTTAGAATTAAAACTTCGTCATTTAGCAAAACTTGAAGAGTTTAAAATTCGTGGTGAGCAAGATGAACTAGCCAAAGAGCGTGATAAATTAGCGCAAATTTTGGGTTCTGAGCGTCGTATGTCGACACTGCTTAAAAAAGAAATTCAAGAAGCCGCTGAAATGTACGGTGACGATCGCCGCTCACCAGTGATTGAGCGCTCAGAAGCAAAAGCACTTAACGAAAAAGATTTAATTCCGTCAGAGTCAGTTACTGTTGTGCTATCAGACAAAGGCTGGGCACGCGTTGGTAAAGGTCATGACTTAGATGTACAAGGCTTAAATTATCGCTCAGGTGACGGCTTTAGAGCCTCTGCTCGTGGTAAGAGTAATCAACCTGCGGTATTTTTAGATTCAGCAGGGCGGGCGTTTGCAACTGATGCGCACAGTCTACCTTCGGCGCGTAGCCAAGGGGAGCCAATGACAGGTCGTTTTAACTTAACACCAGGCGCTAATTTTGAGCACGTGGTAATGAGTGAAGACGAGCAAGTATTGCTTATGGCGTCAGATGCAGGTTACGGCTTTATTACCGACTTTAAAGACTTAGTGAGTAAAAATAAAAACGGTAAAGCGCTGGTAAGTGTCCCTAAAGGTGGAATATTACTTTCTCCTATTAGAGTGAACGATGTTGCTAGCGATTACTGTATGGCTATTTCTAACGAAGGTCGAATGCTTTTATTCCCGCTGCGAGACTTACCAAAGTTAGGCAAAGGTAAAGGTAATAAAATCATCTCTATACCAGGTGCTAAAGTACAAGCCCGTGAAGAGTTTGTAAAAGTGCTTGCTGTTGTGCCACAAGGAAGCAGTGTTACGCTTCATGCTGGTAAGCGTAAACTAACGCTTAAACCATCTGATTTAGAGCATTATCATGGTGAGCGAGGGCGTAGGGGTAATAAACTACCGCGCGGCTTACAGCGTGTTGACGAAGCCGTTGTTGAGCTAACCCCACAAGATGATGAACCAATAGAAGCCATTAACGAAGAGTAACCAATTACTTTTTTGTATAAATAAAAACGGTCTGCATTTGCAGGCCGTTTTTGTTTTAAAGTAAAGAGCTTGCATATTTCAGCGTACACTTGTGCGCTATTGACTCGTCTGTGTCACAAAATAACGCTATAATAATCATAATTGATCTTTGGAGAAACTCATTTGCTAGCTGTTATACGCGTTTTTATTATGCTGATGTTTATATTATTCAGTTGTATTTTTGGTTTATTACTTTCGATTGTAAGACCATTTCATCCCAATAATGTACATATTATAGCGGGCTGGTTTGGCTCAATGGCTAAAATGATTGGCGTTAAATTAGTTTTAACACGTCATAAAGATGCAATTGATGCAGGCCCTGCAGTTTATGTTGCTAATCATCAAAATAGCTACGACTTATTTACAGTGCCTGCAATGGTGCCTAAAAACTGCGTAAGTTTGGGGAAAAAGAGCTTAAAGTGGATCCCATTTTTCGGTCAGCTTTATTGGTTGTCGGGTAATATATTAATAGACAGATCGAATCGCTCCAAAGCAGCGGGAACTATCTCCAAAGCAGCCGAAAAAATTAAAAATAATGGCTTATCTGTATGGATGTTTCCAGAAGGCACACGAAGCTATGGAAGAGGGTTGCTACCGTTCAAAACAGGTGCTTTTCACACCGCAATGAGCGCAGATGTACCCATAATTCCGGTATGTATGAATACAACACATAAAACCATTAAGCTAAATCGTTGGGATAATGGTACAATTTACATCGAAATGTTAGCGCCTATACCGCTTGATAAAGAAATTAGCGCGCGTGAGCATGCTAAAAGCGTGCATAGCATTATGGCTGCTAAAATAACTGAATTAGATGCTCAAGTGAGAGAAAAATAATGGAAAACTGGCGTGAAATAAGTGAAGACATCGTAAGTTCACTACTAGAAGATGGATCAGATCCTGAAATACTTTATGAAGTAGAACACCATTTTGTGTGTGAAGACTTCCCTAAACTAGAGCAAGCTGCATTGGCTGCTTTTAAATTAGGCTACGATGTTGAAGAGCCAGCAGAGCTTGAGCTTGAAGATGGCAGTAAAATTTGGAGCTTTGACATTGTAGTTGAAGCTGAGCTAGACGTAGACGTTATTATGGAAGACGTTGATAAGCTAGCGCAACTAGCCGTTGAGTGCGATGTTGAATACGACGGTTGGGGCACTTACTTTCAAGAGTAATTAATTACCCAGCATTAGAAAAATAGTAAAGGCGAGCATTTAACAATGCTCGCCTTTTTTTAGTTTTACTCCCTGTTTAAGCTTTAAATACACTCATTAGCCTCTATATAAATCAAAAATGTACATTACCAATTTAAATCTGGTTATTACCAATTTGAAATTAGTCTTTAATTTATCTCTATTTTTATTTTTTATTCATACTAAATTAATATTGTCCATAATTATTGGTAAGCAGTGTTATTTATTTTTTAGTACTTATGTCTGAAATTAAAATTTATTTTTAAAAATTAATTCGTTACTTAATAAAATCTAATGTATTGATTAAATTGAAAATTAAATTTGTTTTTAAGTGGTAATAAAGATGTAAGTAATACTTATTTGCTGTACCACACTGTGTTGACATATTGGTAACAATAAATATAACCTTTACCCCGCCTTCGGGCATGCTTTTTGGTAATGTTAATTGGTAAGTTTTATTTGCCATTTAAATTACCATTACTATTCATACACAATTAAAAACCTGTATAGCGGTAAGATCTAAGTGTTAGTGAATTTCACTAACCTAAGTAGTTAGGTTGTTTTTATGTTCAGGTTTAAAGGAATAAAGATAATGATTAACCACAAGAAATTGTTTATTTGCACTGCAATTACTGCAACCTCAGCGTTATCTCACGCTGCAACTATTAATAACCCTGGCTTTGAAAGCGGTTTTAGTAGTTGGAACGAAACTGAGCCAGCGGCTATTTCATCTGATGCATATAGCGGATCTAAATCGTTAAAAATTCAGGGTAGTCCTGCACGTGTTTATCAATTAGTAAATATTCAGCCAAACACTGAATATACGTTAAGTGCTTATGTACTTGGTAAAGGGCAGATTGGGGTTAACGACTTAAACGGTTTATTTAAAAACAAAACCTTTGATGTATCGTCTTGGACTAAGGTAACTAAAACGTTTACTTCAGCGAATACCAATTCACTGCAAGTATTTGCTAAGCATTACAATAGCTCAAGTGATGTACGCTTTGATAATTTTACATTAGTTGAGGGCAGTAATAATGGCGGTGGCACTGATGATGGTGCAGGATCTGGAGACGGTACAACGATTCCAAGCAGCATTACAAGTGGTAGTGTTTTTGATTTAGAAGGGGATAGTCCTAACCCGTTAGTTAACGATAGTACGTTAGTGTTTGTACCTTTGGAGGCACAGCATATTACGCCTAACGGGAATGGCTGGCGTCATGAGTACAAGGTAAAAGAAAGCTTGCGTGTTGCCATGACACAGTCTTACGAAGTATTTGAAGCAACTGTAAAAGTTGAAATGTCTGATGGCGGTAAAACAATTATTTCACAGCACCACGCCAGCGATACTGGGACTATTTCTAAAGTGTATGTTTCAGATACTGATGAATCAGGTTTTAACGACAGCGTAGCGGGTAATGGCATTTTTGATGTCTATGTTCGTTTGCGTAATACCAGTGGCAATGAAGAAAAATTTGCGCTAGGTACTATTACAAGCGGTGAGTCATTTAACTTGCGAGTGGTAAATAATTACGGCGATGTAGATGTAAGTGCACTAGGTAATTCGTTTGGTATTCCTGTAGAAGATGATTCTGAATCTTACTTTAAGTTTGGTAACTACTTACAGTCTCAAGATCCAAATACTCTAGATAAATGCGGTGAAGCAGGTAACTCTAATTCATTCAAAAATTGCTTTGAAGATTTAGGCATTACCCAATCAAAAGTAACAATGACTAATGTTACTTATACCCGTCAAACAAACTAAGTAGCCACTTAATTATGGCCACTCAATTGAGTGGCCATATTAAATATGCGTTTTAATTTACAGCCATTTTTTATTTTTAAAATACACACCAATACCGCCAGTGAGCACAATTAAAAATATGACAAAAGCACTAAACGCATAAGGGCTCTCTGTACCAGGAATGCCTCCTACGTTTACACCTAAAAGCCCCGTTAAAAAGCCCAGTGGTAAAAAAAGTGCTGCCACTACAGACATAACATACATTCGCTGGTTTAACTGCTCAGAAACTTGGTTAGTGATTGTTTGCTGAATAATTTGCGCACGCTCAATTGAACTATCTAGCTCTTCAAGATAACGAATTAATAAGTTGGTGGTTTCATTAAGTTTTGCTTTATCGTCATCTAATAACCATAGGTAGTGGTTATTTACCATTGAGCTAAGGGCTTCTTTTTGCGGTTTTAAATAACGTTTTAAGGCAATAGTTTGGCGTCGCAATTGTGATAAGCCTTGGTTGTCAAACCTTTTACTTGGTTCATCTATTTCTTCTTCAAACTCGTCGAGTGTTTCATCTAGTGAGTCAATAACGCTTTGCATACGTGAGGTTAATTTTTGTGTAATAGAGCACACTAATTCAGAAATGTTGCATGGGCCTTTATTTTCATTTAAACAGGCGAGCGTATCTTGCACCGATAATAAACGGCGCTTACGGGTAGTAATAAGAATGTCTTCGCTAATAAATAAACGAATTGAAACCATGTCTTCAGGGCTTTGTGCTGGATTTAAATTTACACCACGTAAAAATAACATGTGCCCGTTAGTTGTAGCCGTAATACGTGGGCGTGTTTCGTCAGCAATTAAAGACTCTAGTTCGTAATCGTTTAAATGAGGCTGTGCCTTGAGCCATTCAACTGCCTCACTTTGGCTATAATCCATGTGCACCCAAAGTTTACCTTGGCTTGGTTGCCAGCTATTTAGCTCATTAGTGCTTCCAATAGGACGAGCGCCGCCTTGTCCATCAAGTACAAGTGCATGTAGTAAACCATTAATCATAATTAGTTCTCATAATAGTGTATTTTTAATACTGTTAACTATAGTGTATCTACTTAGTTGCTTACAGGCTTACCTTTACTTTTAATAAGTTAAGCTTAAATAGCAAAATATATGCAGAGCCTCTGTGTTGAGCAAAGTGGCATTAAAGTACGGCTTAGCAAGGCGTGCATTGTGTGACCAGTTGCTTAAAAAGATCAATTTAATTTACTAATCGACTAGATAAATTTATTTCGTTGGTGTTTTTTGGTCTGTAGCGTATAAGTCACTTTTTTATTAAGGGCACATTTATGACAGCAAAGATCACAGTTGGTTGGCGTGAGTGGTTAAGTTTACCTGAGCTTGGTATTAACGAGATAAAAGCAAAAATTGATACTGGCGCTCGCACTTCATGTATTCATGCAATTAACATTGAAGAATACGAAGTTGACTCAGAAAAATGGGTTAAATTTACGGCCCAACCACTGCAAGATGATGAGCAAACGCAAGTCACTTGCAATGCAAAAGTTAAGAAAATGAAGTACGTAACCAGCTCAAGTGGGCAAAAAGAGCTACGCTACTTTATAGAAACTACATTACATGCAGGCGAGCATAGCTGGCCTATCGAGCTTACTTTAACAAGCCGTGCAACAATGAAGTTTAGAATGTTATTAGGGCGTACAGCCATGGAAAATCGTATAGTCGTTGACCCGGCTTTATCTCAACTATTAGGTCGTAAGGTTTAACTATGAAAATCGGTATTTTATCTCGTAACAGAAAGCTATATTCAACACGTCGCTTAATTGAGGCAGCAGAAGCACGCGGCCACGAAGTTAAAGTGATTGATGCATTGCGTTGTTATATGAATATCAACTCTGAGCAACCAGAAATTCACTATCGCGGTGAAAACTTAAAAGAATTTGACGCAATTGTCCCGCGTATTGGTGCATCGGTTACATTTTATGGCTGTTCGGTACTTCGTCAGTTTGAAATGATGGGTGTTTATCCTGTAAACGAATCAGTCGCTATTTCTCGTTCGCGCGATAAATTACGTTCACTTCAGTTACTTTCGCGCAAAGGCGTTGGTATGCCAGTAACAGGTTTTGCCAGCAAACCCGATGACGTAAAAGACTTACTAGAAATGGTAGGCGGTGCACCTGTTGTAATTAAATTACTTGAAGGCACACAAGGCATTGGTGTCGTACTTGCTGAAACACGCAAAGCAGCTGAAAGTGTTATTGAAGCGTTTATGGGCTTAAAAGCCAATATTATGGTTCAAGAATATATTAAAGAAGCGGGTGGTGCAGACATACGTTGTTTTGTACTAGGCGACAAAGTAATCGCAGCAATGAAGCGCCAAGCACAAGAAGGTGAGTTCCGCTCTAACCTTCACCGTGGTGGTAGCGCTACATTAGTTCGCATTACTCCAGAGGAACGTAAAACGGCAGTAGCAGCGGCTAAATCAATGGGCTTAAATGTAGCGGGAGTTGATTTACTTCGCTCATCTCGTGGGCCACTTGTGATGGAAGTTAACTCATCACCAGGTTTAGAGGGCATTGAAATAGCAACAGGTAAAGATATTGCAGGTATGGTAATTGATTTCATCGAAAAAAATGCCTCAAGTAAAGGAACAGCAACACGTGGCAAAGGTTAAAATTAACCGTCCTTTTTCCTTATTAGGAGAAAATGTAGGCGTAGGCGAGCGTAAAACGCTTGCCTTAGAAGCAGCTAAGCTTTACACCCATTCACCACTTAATATTCCTATTGAAGTGGTTAATGGTGTAATGGAAGGCCCTGTGCTTATGGTGTGTGCGGCTATTCATGGTGATGAGCTAAATGGTGTAGAAGTTGTGCGTCAGTTACTTGCTAAAATAGATCCAAGCCAATTGCGCGGAACAATAATCGCTGTGCCTATTGTGAATGTGTTTGGCTTTATTCACAAATCGCGTTATTTACCAGATAGACGCGATATGAATCGCAGCTTCCCAGGTTCTGAACGTGGTTCATTAGCTGGGCGTATGGCTTATATGTTTTTTAATCAAGTGGCAGTACATTGTACTCACATTATTGATTTGCATACTGGCGCTATTCATCGTACTAATTTGCCGCAAATTCGCGCTAATTTAGAAGATGAAGCAACCGCTGAAATGGCTAAAGCATTTGGTACGCCGGCGGTTATAAATGCATCCCTTCGTAATGGTTCATTACGCAGTGAAGCCGCAAATTTAGGTATACCTGTTATTACTTATGAAGCAGGCGAAGCGCTACGCTTTGATCCTATCGCTATTGCGGCAGGTGTGCAGGGCGTTGATTATGTTATGCGCCATTTAAAAATGATCCGTGGCAAGCGCCCTAAAAAGTTACCAGATCCTATTATTGCAGGTTCGACTAGTTGGATACGTGCAGAGGTTGATGGCATTGTGCGTGCACAAGTATCACTAGGGGAGCATGTAACTAAAGGGCAAGTGCTTGCATATATAAGTAGCCCTCTAGGGGATTCTGAGCTTGAGCTTTTAGCGCCTAAAGGCGGTATTGTTATTGGTCAGCAAACGATGCCATTGGTAAATGAAGGTGATGCGGTATTCCACCTTGCTTACTTTGCAAACGACAATAGTTTAGTAGAGCAGCAACTAGAGAACTTTATTGATGAGATAAATGATTTAGATGACGAGCTTAAAACAGCTGAACTAAATAACTAATAGCTAAACTAAATTCTGTTTAGCTAAGCATTAAAAAGCCGCAGTAGGTAATTACTTACTGCGGCTTTTTTGTGGACATTGCTTTATCAACGATGCTTTTTAAACTATGTTTTTTTAGGACCAATAATACGCTTTATAACAGGGGTTTTAGTTGGCTTTGGTTCTTTATTTAAAACCATGACAGGACGGGTCACAAATAAATTGTTAGGGTAAATTACACGGTGCCCATCAATATGTTCAAGTACTACATTCATTAAGCCCATTTCAACAATGCGCCCTTCAACATGATTCGCACCATCAATAATTCGTACCCAATAACCAACGCGGCAATCGTTTTGAATAAACATCAGTAAAAATGCGGTGAGATTACTCAATAATGACCAAGCGGCAAAAAGCGCTACCCCTAACATGGCAAATAAAGAAGAGCCTAAAACCAATAAACCACGCAGCTCTATCCCCCAAAATACTAAAACCAAACACAGTACTACAAAGGCGAGTATAATTTTTAGTAAAAGCTCTGCACGGTATTTTCGGTGTAAATCTACTTTGCCTTTAATCGCTTTTTCGAGTAGTTTTTTGGTTATTTTTAATAGAAGAGGGAAAACCAAAATAGCGATTATAGTTACAACTAACTTATATTGTGATGCAAACAATTCTAAAACTTCTATTATTTCCACATTAGGTCCTGAACTTTCATAACAATTTAATGCAATTGGTATTAGTTTAACGTGTTTGTATTATTTAAAAAGTGTTTTTAACGCTTACTAGCCACTGGACTGAGTCTACATCGTCGTAGCTATCAACAGGGGCGGCAATATCAATGTGGATCATGGTTCCTGAGTTTGCGCGACTCGGTGCCAAACGCAGACCAACGCCTACATTTTTCAATACATGTGCATTTTCACCGTTATCTTCATCGTTAAACCATGCTCTGCCTACATCTACAAAAGCTGCGCCACCCACTTTAAATAGTTGCAGTAAATCGTACTCCCAGTAATAGCGCTTTTCTAAATTAACTAAAAAGCTGCGGTCGCCATGTTGATAATCCATCGGGTAACCACGCAGGCCTGTTTCGCCACCTAAAGTAAGCTGTTGATCAGCAGTCAGGTTTTTGGCGTATTGCACGCGGGCTTTAACATACCAAGATTGGTCTTCACTGGTATTTAAATAATATTGTACTTGGCTGGTGGCCATAAAGTTTTCGAGTTTTTTCTGTTCTTTATTCCAATAGCCATCAATATCAGCACTAAAACGCCATAAAGTATTATCGTTAGTAAAGTGGGCTTTTTTAAAGTTAAAAGAATACACCGCGCGGCTGTCGTCATTACTTAAGGACTCATCTGAATAGCCAATTAAGCTTTTAATATTCCAACCTAAATTTAAATCCTCAGTGCGAGATATACTGTCGAAGTTGCGTACTTTTATGTAGTTATCTTCAAACCAATGGCCGCTTATAAAGGGATAACTTAAGCTTCTGTCATCGGCAAGTGGTGCAAATGTAGTGTCTATAGCTTCAAAGGTATGTTGCTCATCGGTATAGCCTAACGTTAGTCGCTGGGTCCAATTATTATTAAGCGCTTTAGAGTGTCCTATAAATACACGGTTTAAATCAGTAGTTTGATCAAATTCGCTAAACTCTTCGCCGCGTTTATATAGTGACTCTTCGCGCTGCTCAGAATAGCTTAAAATACCGTAACTAAAGGGGGTGTCAATTGCGTAAAATGGATAGGTTAGCTCAAGCAAATGGCGCTTGCCGTCGCTGTTATCGGCGTATTCTAAACGGCCTCGGTAGCGAGTAGATAAAATATTCGGATCGTCGTAAACAAATAAGTAACCGCTGCGATCGCTGTCAGTGGTGCGCGAAAAAGAAAGGCGCTTACCCCACCCAAGCAGGTTAGATTCTCTAAAACCTATACTCGATTTGTTTTCTCCACCGCTTCGACTAAAGTTCACTTCAGGTAAAAGTGTCCATAAATCACGGGTAACCACTTCTACATTAACGTCGCCGTCGCAGTTTTCGGTAGCACTAATTTGTGCATCATATAAGTAGCTTTCTTTGCGAAGTAAACGCTCAGATTCTGCGAGCTTTTTAGCGTCGTACTTGTCACCTGGGGAGAATAATAAAAGGTTATTAATGACATCGGGCTCTGTTTGAATGTGAGCGCGATTAGCAAAACGGAATAAAGCATTATTTTCCTCTTCAAGCTCAGTATTAAATACATTAAGTTGCTTGAGCTTTATTGAGGCTATTTTAGCGTTACTATTACTGTGCGTGAGGGTTGTTTTGTCTTGAACTTCTCGGCGTAGGTTTTTATTTGTGCTTAAATCTGTCTGTTCTACAAGGCAGTTATCAGTTTTCATTGAAGATTGTTGTGCGAACGTTTTAGGCACATAAAAGCTTAAAACCGTTAAACTAATACAACATTGTGCTATCCATTTCTTGCTCACCATTAAACCTCTTACTGCTACGTAGCAAATGACTATCGTAATATCAGCTTACATCATTGTTATTATAATGTAAGTAAAAGGTATGGATTTTGAAATTAATTAATTGTTACCCATATTCACTTTTGTTAATAGCCAGCTGGTTTGCAGCGACCTATGCGCTAGGCATTAAAAGCTAGCTTAAATAAAATGCTAAAGCGGCGAGTAAGTGTTCAGCTTCATGACCTTCGGCATTAATCCAGATGCTTTGGCTGTAATGCTCATAGTTTAAATTAAAGGTTTGATGATTATAGGTAAAGCGAACTTGATGGCGATCGGCGCCAGCAGAGTACTCATTGAGTGTTACTTCGTCTGAGTGTAAAAATAATGTACTCCACAGCTCAAAGTCTTCATCGTTTGGTAGCTCAATGGGATTAATCAAAATACATTTGTGTGTATGGTCATATTCTATTTGGGTCATGATGCTCTTAATTAGTAGCTAGGTAGTGTCGAATTGCCGTTAAAAATTCGCCGCCGTACTTATTTAACTTAGTAAAACCAACACCTGAGACCTTTAAAAATTCACTGTCGTTTGTTGGCATAAGCTGCGCCATTTCGGCTAACGTTTTATCATTAAATACCACATAAGGTGGCACATCGTCGGCATCAGCAAGTTCTTTACGAAGTGCGCGCAGGCGAGCAAAGAGTTTTTTGTCGTAATTAAATTGCGCTAACTTATCTTGATAAACGTGTTTGGCTTGTAGGCGTGGCTCGGCTAATTGCAGTGCGTATTCACCTTTTAAAATTACACGCGCGGCTTCTGTTAATCTAAGTGACGCACCTTGTGTTATATCTTGGCTAAGTAAGCCTTGATGAATAAGTTGACGTAAAATACTGAGCCAAAACTCACTGCTTTTATCTTTACCTATGCCGTAAGTACTTAACTCATGATGATTATTATCGCGGATGCGGCTCGTGTTTGCACCGCGAAGTAATTCAACAATATAACCAAGTCCAAAACGTTGTCCCGCTCTGTATACACACGAAAGTGCTTGCTGAGCGACTAACGTACCATCAAAGCTTTTTGGCGGATTTAAGCAAATATCGCAGTTGCCACAAGGTTCGCGTTGATATTCACTAAAATAGTTAAGTAATATTTGACGACGACATGTTTGCGCTTCGGCAAAGCTTGCCATTGCGTTAAAGCGTTGTTCTTCTACGCGGCGGCGTTGTTCGTCGTCTATGTCTTCAAAAAAGCGCCTTACGCGACCTATATCAGCTGGGTCAAAATACATTATAGCTTCTGCGGCAAGTCCATCTCGCCCAGCTCGACCAGTTTCTTGATAGTACGACTCTATACTTTTTGGAATATCGTAATGCAGTACAAAACGCACATTAGGCTTGTTTATGCCCATACCAAAAGCAACGGTTGCGACCACTATCTGTATATCGTCACGGGCAAACCCGGTTTGTACAAATTGTCGTTGCTCGTTACTCATACCAGCATGATAAGCGGCAGCGTTTAGTCCTGCATCTGCAAGCTTTTCAGCAATGTCGTCTACGCGTTTACGGCTGGTGCAATAAATGATACCGCTTTGGCTTTTTTGCTCCTTTAGGTAGCGAAGCAATTGCACCATAGGTTTAAATTTTTCTTCTATGGTGTAACGAATATTGGGGCGATCAAAGCTGCCAGTATGAATATAAGGCTGTTGTAGTTTTAATTGCTCAACTATATCAAACCGTGTGGCTTTATCGGCGGTGGCGGTTAATGCCATCATTGGGACATGTGCAAAACGTTGCTTTAATTCGTTTAAGCGAAAGTAATGAGGTCTAAAGTCATGACCCCAATGCGACACACAGTGCGCTTCGTCAATAGCAAATAAACTCACATTTAAATGCGATAAACGCTCTAAAAATTCGTGTTGTAATACTTTTTCAGGCGCCACATATAAGAGCTTAATTTGCCCCTGATGAAGCTGTTGATACACCAATTGCTGTTCTTCTCGTGCTAAGCTGTTATTAACGTAAGCGGCTTTTACCCCAAGAGCTTGCAGTTGCGTTACCTGATCTTGCATTAGCGATATAAGCGGAGATATAACAATGGTTACGCCTTCGAGTACTAAAGCAGGGATTTGGTAGCACACCGATTTTCCGCCGCCAGTAGGAAGCAATACAAGCGAGTCTTGACCGTTAATAGCGGCATCAATAACTGCTTTTTGACCGTCGCGAAATTCACTGTAGCCAAACACTTGTTTGAGGACAGTTTCGGGTTTACGCACAAGGGTGCTAGAAGGTGGAGTTGATGTATTCATTGGCGGGTATTTTAGTGGTTTTTTAGTGAGATGTCTTTAGCTGAGTTACTTGATAAATTATTTAAGTGGAGTCTCGTAGTTTTACACTATGTATGTTTTACTCATCTTACCTGTTTTGACATAGAGAATAATAATGAATAAAGAAATGTTAATTGAACAAGTGGGCGCGTTATTTGTAAATGGCATGCCGTTTAACCAGTTTTTACAAATATCGGTTGAGTCGTTAAGCCCTGAACAGGCTAAAATTACGTTCCCGTGGCAGGATGTACTAATTGGTAACCCTGCGCAAAAAATACTCCATGGTGGTGTTATTTCAGCCGTACTTGATAATGTAGGCGGTATGCTCGCTGCAGCAAGTGTAATTGATAAACTCACCGATTTAGATATTACAAGCGTGCAAACAAAATTAGCCACGCTTGGGACTATCGACTTACGTACTGATTATTTGCGCCCTGGTAAAGGAGAGAGCTTTACTGCCAGCGCAACACTTATTCGTTCAGGTAATAAAGTATGTGTATGCAGAATGGAATTACATAACGAACAGTCTGTTCAAATTGCTTTTGGAACCGGCACGTATTTAGTTGGATAAAACGCGTATGGCAAGTAAACTAGCGGCCTTTTAAATCACTAAGTGTGTATTATGTCGATTGATACTGAGCAGCGTAAAGGTGCTATTTTTGCTTGTCTTGCTTTTTTAATGTGGGGCCTTGCGCCAATATACTTTAAGTTGATTCAGCATGTTTCTGCTTTTGAAATTTTAATGCATCGGGTTATTTGGTCGGTTGTGTTTTTAGTATTGGTAGTAAGTGTTTTACGGTATTGGGGTAAAATTAAACGCATTATCGTTCAACCTAAGCTTTTGCTTATGCTTGTTATAACCTCTGCACTGCTTGGGTTTAATTGGGGTTTATTTATATGGGCTATAAATAATAACCACATGCTTGATGCAAGCTTGGGCTATTACATAAATCCTCTTTTAAATGTATTACTGGGTATGCTTTTTTTAGGCGAACGCCTGCGTAAGTTCCAAGGCGTAGCAGTAGCCCTTGCCTTTAGCGGTGTAGTGCTGCAGCTAATTAGTTTTGGCTCGTTTCCGGTAGTTGCCTTTTCACTGGCTATATCATTTGCACTTTATGGTTTATTACGTAAAAAGTTACCAGTTGAAGCCTTGCCTGGCATTTTACTCGAAGCACTTATATTACTGCCTGTCGCACTTATTTATTGGTGGTTAATGGTGCCTACAGCAACATCAAGCCTGCCAGCTAATGATTGGCATACTAATGTACTACTGATTAGTGCAGGTATTGTAACTACATTACCACTGCTGTGTTTTACCGGTGCAGCTAAGCGTTTGCAATATACTACACTTGGCTTTTTTCAATACATTGGGCCAAGCTTAATGTTTATACTAGCTGTGGTGTTTTATGGTGAAGTGTTTGATGCAGAGCGGGTAGTAACATTTGCATGTATTTGGAGTGCACTGGCTATTTTTAGTTGGGACTCTTACCATCAATCACGCAAACGTAAAAAAGCGGCTATTACAGCCGCAGAAGTATAATTAACTAATAAAATGGTTAACTAACTACTTTATTACGACCAGATTCTTTAGCGTCGTAAAGCTTTAAGTCGGCCTGTTTTAAAAGTTCATCAATTTGATAAACAGGCCCGTTTGCAAAGCCAATAGAAATGGTGAATTTTATTTTAGCTTTACTAAACTCTTGGCTATTCATTTCTATAAAATACCTAAAGCCTTCAAGGCGTTTAAGGGCTTCTTGTTTATCTGCATCTATAAAATAAACTGCAAACTCTTCACCACCTAAGCGCGCTACTAAGTGCTTTTTAAAGTATTTACTGAAGCAAATAGAGAGCCCTTTTAATACTTCGTCGCCAACATCGTGTCCGTATGTATCGTTAATTGATTTAAAGTGATCAATATCAAGCATAGCTAAAGCACCGTCACCTTTAGTATGTTTTATTTGCTTTAATGATTTTTCAGCTTCTTCAAAAAAGTAACGACGATTTGGTAAATTAGTTAAATAATCCGTGTTGGCTTGTCGCCTTATGGTGGCTATAAGGTCTAACATATCGACGTTTTGACTAAGCCTGCAGTAAAACTCTTCGCTATTAAAAGGTTTGTGCAAATAATCGTTTGCGCCATTTTTTAAAAATAAACTAGAAAGCCCTACAGAGTCAGAACCCGAAATACCAATAATAGCTTTTTCATCATTGCTGTATAAGCGGCGAATCTCGCTACATAGTTCATCGCCATTCATATTGGGCATTTCATTATCAGTAATAATAACTGAAATATCAGGTGAAGCTTCAAGCAGGTTTAACGCTTCTTGTCCGTCTTGTGCTTCAATAATTTGATACTTATGGCGCACTAATAAACTACAAATGTATCGTCGGGTCGATTTAGAGTCGTCAACAACGAGTACTTTTACATTTTCGTTGCGAGGCAGGCGCTGTAACTGTTTTTCGAGGTACTGATAAGCTTGTTTATTTTCTTTAATGATGTAATCGATGATTGGGTATTTTTCTACAGTGTCGCGAGTTTTTTTATCAATATTGCCCGTCATTACAATAGTTGGAATGTCTGCATTAATAGTACAAGGTATTGCCTCACCTAATGGGGCATCAGGTAATATGAAGTCAACTACAGCGCAAAAATAGCTATTTTTACTTATAAGCTCTTTTGTTTGCGCTAATGACTCAGCTATATCAACTTCATAACCAGCCTTAAGCGCGATGTGCTTTTGCACTCGCGCCATGGCAGGTGTATCTTCAACTATTAGTATTTTTCGCGTCACGGAACAACCCTATATATATTTTGCAAAAATATTTGCTTATACAAGTTGTAACTGCTAAAACGCAAAAAAGCAAATAACTTAAATACTTACAGATTATCCGCTTCTGAATAATACTCTTGGCTAATCGGCGCCGGGCTCGACATTTTTGAACGGCCAAATAAAGTATGAAACTTAGTTTTGCAGGTCGTTAGTTTTAAGTATTTTACCCAAGCTCGTTCGATTGGGTTGGTAGGTTCTTGTGAGCCAGTTACGACTGCTACAAACTTTTCTTGGTGTTCGTTTTGCGGCTCAATTGTTTTACTGTATAAGCCTTTTAAAACAACTCCGTGTTGTTCAAGTATGCTGGCTTCTAATAAGGTGAAGTTTCCGCTGCGGCTAAAGCCTCGTGGAAAGTTTTGATCATCATAAAATTGACGTTGGCTAACAAATGCTTGGCGTAGTAATGAAATGTTATTGCTCATAGCTTTATCCTCATACCTTAGTAATTAGCTGGAGTATGATGCAAGTTTGGCAATTTATTAAACAAATTATTTTTATCGTGAGGATAAAAAATTGGATATCGATTTATTAAAAACATTTGTTGAGGTAGTGCGTACGCGTCACTTTGGTAAAGCGGCCGAAAACCTTTATATTACGCAGTCTGCAGTGAGCTTTAGAATTCGCCAATTAGAGCAAGGACTTGGTGTTAATTTGTTTATTCGCCAGCGTAATAACATTCAACTTACAGCACCTGGCGAGCGCTTATTACCCCATGCACAAATGATTATTACGGGCATGCAACGCGCCAAAGTGGATGTTGCGCTTGCCGATAATATGCATAAGCAAATTAGCTTAGCAGGAACGCCTAATATTTGGGATGCTTTTTTACAGTTTGGTATAACAAATATTGTATCGGCGATGCCGGGCGTGTCATTAGTCGCAGAAGTTAAAGCACAACAAGAAAGCACTCGGCTGTTATTAGAACGCACGCTTGATTTGGCAATATTGTTTGATCCACCAAAAGTAGACGAGCTAGTGGTAGAGCGAATCTGTGAGTTGCCAATCATTCCCGTAAGCGGATACGACACTGCAACGAACGAAAACTTTTTTGATAATCAGTATGTATATGTTGATTGGGGAACTACTTTCTCACTTTGGCATGCGCGTCAGTTTACCGGTAAAACACCGCCTTATTTTAGAACCAGCACAGGACGTATTGCACTTGATTTAATACTGCAATGTGGCGGCAGTGCATTTATACCTCAAGTATTGGTAGAAGGGCATTTAGAAAAAGGTGAACTGTTTCATGTTAAAGATGTAGAAAATACCTCGCGAGACGTGTTTATAGCGTATCACAGAGACAACGAGCAAAAAGAGTTAATAGAAACCTTAGTTAATTTACTATCGCAAATGACCCCAAGCTTGTCATTAAAGAAAAGTAAGTAAGTTCGGCCGTTTATTAGGCTTTCATGTTATTTTGATTTCAAATTTAATGCATTTTTATTAATAAAAAAAGACATTAATATTTCCATTGTAATATTACTGTCATTTAGCGGTGACAAAATGCAGCAGTTTTAAAAATTAGTCTTTTGTGATTATCCAAGGAAATAACATGAAATTTGTAAAATCGAGCTTATGCTTAGCACTATTAAGTGGTTTATCTTTTAATGCACTTGCCGATGTAGACATTTACGGTAAAGCGAATGTAACAGTGCAATCATCTGATGACGGCGAAGGATCTTTTACTGAGATAAAAAGTAATGCATCTCGTCTTGGTGTTAAAGGTTCTGAAAAAATAAATGATAGTTTAGAAGCGGTATATAAGTTTGAGTTTCAAGTTGATGTGTCTGATGCTGATTCAAAAGGCGATAACGACGACAATATTTCTGCGCGTAACCAATACGTTGGTTTAAAAGGTGCGTTTGGCCAAGTGGTTATTGGTCGTAACGATACTGCGCTTAAACAATCTCAAGGTAAGTTAGACTTGTTTAACGACCTTGAAGGTGATATTAAAAATGTATTTAAAGGTGAAAACCGTTTAGGGAATACTGTTAGTTATTCATCAAACTCATACGAAGGTTTTAAAGTACTTGCTACTTTTGTAGCTGAAGATGATGTAGACGCTGATAACGGTTACTCAATGGCGGTTACTTACGGTGACGTGGCACTTAAAAAGAGCGCAGTATATGCCTCTATCGCAGCCGATAGTGAAGTAAATGGCTACGATGTATTACGCGCGTCAATCCAAGGTAAAGTTGAAAACTTTAAGTTAGGTGCAATGTACCAAACACAAGAAAAAGTTGACGGCAGCGCAGAAGCGGATGGTTATCTATTAAATGCAGCTTACAGCATGGGTAACAACACATTTAAATTGCAATACCAAGACATGGACTTTGACGACAGCGACGATAAGTCAGCAATATCAGTTGGTCTTGATCACAAATTAAATAAAAACATTAAAGTATTTGGCTTTTACTCAAGCTTCGACATGGACAACAACGTTGACCAAGACTACGTAGGCTTAGGTATGGAATACAAGTTTTAACTATTCGCTAAATTAGTTAAAACACTCCCTTTTTAACCGCGCTCTTTTGAGTGCGGTTTTTTTTGCTTTAAATTATTTACTTAGCCGCCCATAATAGAGCTTCATTTGGAATGAGGTGCGAGTCCTCGACTGTTCCCGCAACTGTAATTAGCGCAAAGCTTTAAGTCAGATACAAATGGTATAATACCAATTTTATTAAAAACATGATCTTTCTAGCGAATTAAATAACTTACTAACTTCGTTAAAAATTATTCATATAGAACAAGTATATGTCATAATTTCCGCTTTGTTATTAAGCTATTTCTTCGTCGCTATAATAAATCACTAATTTAGTGCAATTGGTATAAATTCTTTTAACGAGCGGGTTTACTCATTTTTTCTTGTAGTGCATTAGTATTTTTATCGCATTTTAGTGAGTTTAATCCCGTCTAGGACTGACTATTGCACACTCAAACACCATTAAATATACCATTACTAAACGTTAAAAACGTATCGTGGGGTATTGGCAATAAAACGATCCTCAAAAAAATAAACCTTAAAATAACCACAGGTAAATTTGTTGGCTTAATTGGACCTAATGGCGCAGGTAAATCGAGCTTATTGCGTTGTTTATATCGTTTTAATAAACCCAGTAATGGCGTTGTAGAGTTTAACAACACCGATATTTGGCAGCTAAAAAGCGATGAGTACGCAAAAAAAGTAGCGGTTGTTTTACAAGAAACCCCGTCGCAATTTAACTTAAGCGTATTTGATGTTATTGCACTTGGGCTAACGCCTCATAAATCGCTATTTAGCTCAGTAACTAACATTGATAAACACAAAATTACCCAAGCTATCAACACTGTAGGGTTGGCAGATCATAGCGATCAAAGCTTTGAGTCACTTTCGGGTGGAGAAAAGCAACGTGCCTTGATAGCCCGCGCCATAGTTCAGCAACCTCAGTTGTTAATAATGGACGAACCAACTAGCCATTTAGATGTTAAATACCAAATACAGGTAATGGAGCTTGCTAAATCGTTGGGTGTAACGGTGTTTGCATCGTTTCACGATTTAAACTTAGCTTCTGCAATGTGCGATGAACTAGTGGTTATTAAAAATGGTGAAATTACACATACAGGTACGCCAAGTGAGGTATTAACCGAAAACATGCTAGGCGACGTTTTTGGTGTCTGCGCTCAAGTAAATAACCACCCGCAAATATCGGAGTCGGGAAATAGCATCCCTCATATCACTTACTTTTATGGTTACGAATAATATGAGCGCAGTTAATACTCGCCAATCACTTGCGCTATTTATCAGTGCTGCAGCTGCTTTATTTAGCTTATTTGCAGCACTTAGTTTTGGCGCAGCAGAGACCTCACTTCAAGATGTATTTAATAGCTTTTTACTCTCAAATGATGCGTCTTTTAATTCGCGTATTATTTTTGAACTAAGAATGCCACGCACATTACTCGCCTTTTTAGCCGGCTCTGGCTTAGCAATTGCGGGGCTTATTTTACAAACGGTAACGCGTAACCCTTTAGCCGATCCTTACTTATTTGGTATATCGTCGGGTGCCTCATTTGGCGTGGTGTTACTTATGGCATTAGCAGGTATTAGCGCAGGTTTTATGTTATCGGCAGCAGCATTGCTGGGTAGCTTACTCGCCATGAGTTTATTAATACTTATTGCAGGTAGGCAGCAAAGTGCACAGGTAGAATCAATGTTATTAGCTGGTGTTGCTCTGTCGTTTTTATTTAGTGCATTTACCAGCTTGCTGCTTTATTGGAGCGACCCTCAGGCGGTAGCCGCTATTTTATTTTGGACACTGGGCAGCTTTTCGCGTGCGCAGTGGGCTACGCTTTGGTTGCCTTTATTGGTAATTACATTGTGTACGTTTGTAATGCTGAGCTTTAGAAGGCAGCTAAATGCTATGTTACTGGGCGATGAAAGCGCAATTACATTAGGTGTGAGGGTTCAGCGCTTTAGAATACTTATGCTGGTTTTAAGCTCATTAATTACCGCTGTGCTGGTGGCTATGTGTGGTGGTATTGGGTTTGTAGGATTAATGGTGCCGCATATTGTGCGCTTTTTTATATCCCAAGGCACCATCGCTGGCTTACTGGTAACCAGCTTGGTGGGCGGTACATTTATGGTGTGGGTTGATGTACTTTCGCGCTCATTGCTGAAAAACCAAGAACTGCCCGTAGGTGTTATTACTGCAGCTATTGGTAGCGTGTTCTTTTTGAGTTTATTGTTTTTTAGAAAGCGAAGGGTGTAATTCCATGAAAACCTTAATGGTGCAAGGCACTACATCAGATGCTGGTAAAAGCACTTTAGTTGCTGCCCTTTGCAGGGTGTTTGCTAAGCGTGGGGTAAAGGTTGCGCCTTTTAAACCACAAAATATGGCACTCAATAGCGCAGTAACAAAAGATGGCGGCGAAATTGGTCGTGCGCAAGCTTTGCAAGCAATAGCAGCTAAAGTAGAGTCCGAAATAGACTTTAATCCTATTTTACTTAAACCTAATAGCGATACTGGTGCACAAGTGATTATTCACGGAAGAGCCATTAGTAATATGGAAGCGGGCAAATATCACGACTATAAAAAAGCGGCGATGGATGCAGTAATTACCTCACATAACCGCTTAGCTAAACGCTTTGATTTACTCCTCGTTGAAGGGGCAGGTAGCCCTGCTGAAATAAACCTGCGTGAAAACGATATTGCCAATATGGGTTACGCCGAAGAGGTAGATTGCCCAGTAATTATAATTGCTGATATTGATAAAGGTGGTGTGTTTGCACAATTGGTAGGTACGCTTGCGTTGTTAAGCGAGTCAGAACAGGCGCGCGTAAAAGGCTTTGTTATAAACCGCTTTAGAGGCGATATAGGTTTGCTGCAAGGCGGGCTTGATTGGCTTGAAGAATACACAAACAAACCCGTACTTGGCGTATTACCTTATTTACACGACCTTGCGCTTGATGCTGAAGACGCCGTCGCAATTGATAATAACGTAACTAACGCCACAATTAATATTGCAGTGCTGCTTGTACCCCACATTAGTAACCACACCGATTTTGATGCACTGCGTTTGCACCCAAACATTAATATAAATTATGTGCGCCATACGCAAACGATCCCAGACGTTGATCTGATAATTCTCCCAGGCAGTAAAAATGTACTGGGTGATTTAAGTTTTTTGAAAAATGAAGGCTGGGACACTCAAATTAAGCGCCACTTACGCTATGGTGGTAAAGTACTTGGTATTTGTGGCGGCATGCAAATGCTGGGCAATACGCTCAACGATCCCGAGGGTATTGAGTCATCATTAAAGCAAGTAAATGGGCTTGCTCTGTGCGATTTTGAAACCACGCTAACAACACAAAAAGTATTAACTAAAATAACCGCTACACTGCTTTTAAATAACCAATCAACACCCTGTAGTGGTTACGAAATACATGTAGGGATTAGCCAAGGTGCAGCGCTTAATAAGCCATTTTTAACCTTTGATGAAAGCCACCCACATGGCTTTACGTTTGATGGCTTTATTAGCGATGATAACGCCATTGCGGGCACTTATTTACATGGCTTATTTGATGAAGCCGATGCTACATCGCAAATTTTAAAATGGGTAAAACCAAGCGCCTCAATTAACCCAATTAGTATTGCCGCTCACCGCGAGCAGCAGTTAGAACGATTAGCAACCATGTGCGAAACGCATTTAAACATACAGCAAATTATCTCGATTTATGAAGGGCACAATAATGACTGAACAAAACAACGATAAGCATAAGCAGCGCCAACAAAAAGTAAAAGAACAAGTGGATGCACGTGTTGCCGCCGCACAAGATGTAAAAGGTATTTTTCAGGTAATTACCGGTAATGGTAAAGGTAAATCAACCTCAGGCTTTGGCGTTGTAGCACGCTGCGTTGGACATGGTAAAAAAGCAGCCGTTTGCCAATATATTAAAGGTACGTGGGAATGTGGCGAGCGTAATTTATTACAAGGTGCAGGTGTTGAGTTTGTTGTAATGAACACCGGTTTTACTTGGGATACGCAAAATAAAGAAGCCGATACTGCAGCCGCGCAGGCAACATGGCAAGAGTCAAAACGTATGCTTGCTGATAGCAGTATTGATTTAGTATTACTTGATGAGCTTACGTATATGGTGACTTACGGCTACGTTGATTTAGATGAAGTAGTAACAGCCCTTAATAACCGCCCACCCATGCAGTCAGTTATTATTACAGGGCGTGCAGCACATCGTACTTTAACCGACCTTGCCGACACAGTAAGTGAAGTGCGTAATGTAAAACATGCATTCGACTCAGGCATAAAAGCGCTCGAAGGGTTTGATTACTAATGTTTAAAGCGTTTTTTATTGGGGTGCTGCTTTTTTGTGTATCGGGCAGTGCACTTGCAGAGCTGGCTAATGATTCTAAAAAACTGCGAATAATCGCGCTTGCACCGCACATTGTCGAAAACCTATTTGCCATAGGGGCGGGCGATAATATTGTGGGCACAGTTGATTACGCCGACTACCCAAGTGAAGCCCAAAGTATTGAGCGCATAGGGGGTTATTACGGTATCTCGCTTGAGAAAGTATTAGCGCTTAAACCTGATTTAGTAATTGCGTGGAAAAGCGGAAACCAAAGCGAAGATTTAGCCCAAATAGAGCGTTTAGGTATAAAAGTGTATTTGAGTAACCCCGTCACAATCGCGGGTGTAGCCCACGAGTTACTTACTTTTGGTGAATTTACAGGGAATATTGAGCAAAGCCAACAAGCGGCAAGCGCATTTACACAAAAACTAAACGCGATTGTTAAAAGCCAGCAAGATAAAAAAGATATTACCGGATTTTATCAGTTATGGGCTGAGCCCATGATGACAGTAAGTAAAAACACATGGATAAATCAGCTGATTGAAACATGCCATGTAAGTAATGTATTTGCCGATAGCGTTACAGATTATCCGCAAATTAGTATCGAAAATGTTATTGTTACTAAGCCGCAAGTTATTATTATCCCTGATGAAAAATCAAAAACACCACAGCCGGTTGTTAATTGGCAAAAGTGGCCAGAAGTACCAGCAGTTAAAAATGATCAATTTATTAGCGTAAATGCCGATTTATTACATCGTTTTACTCCGCGCATGCTAGATGGACTCGCGGATATGTGTGTTAAAATAGACGCATCACGTAAACAGATTAAGAGTACACAATGAGCAATTGGGCTACATTTTTAGAAAGTGAATTACAGCAACCTTACATGCAGCAAACGTTAGAGTATGTGGCTAATCGCCGCAATGAAGGTGTTGCTGTTTACCCGCCTGAAGCTCAAGTATTTAGTGCTTTTGATGCCACCGCACTTAATGACATCCGCGTTGTAATTTTAGGACAAGACCCATACCACGGGGAAGGGCAAGCGCATGGCTTGTGTTTTTCGGTATTGCCTGATGTAAAAAAGCTGCCACCGTCGCTTAAAAATATGTACAAAGAGTTAGCTGTCGATATCAGCGGGTTTATTATTCCTGAGCATGGTTACCTGCAAAGCTGGGCAGATCAGGGCGTGTTTTTACTCAATACAGTATTGACCGTGGAGCAAGGGCAAGCGCATTCACATAAGCATTTAGGATGGGAGCAATTTACCGATAATGTAATTGCCCATATTAATAAGCACTGCGAAGGTGTGGTATTTATTTTATGGGGGGCACATGCACAAAAAAAAGGTAAAGGCATAGATAGCGCTCGCCATCATGTTTTAAAAGGGCCGCACCCATCGCCGCTTTCGGCGCATAGAGGCTTTTTTGGTTGTAAGCATTTCTCACAAACGAATGAGTTATTGCAAGCCCAAAAAGATAAGCTAATTAACTGGCAAATCTAATTTATTCTAAAGAACTCAAATTGTTTAAACCATTAAAAAAGGCTTCCAGATTCTGGAAGCCTTTTTGTTTAGTTGGGGCGTATTGAATTAAAAATCGAGCTCATCAATTGCAATACTGTCTGTAAAGTAGTCTAGTTCTTGTAGTTCTTTACGTAGGCGCTGTTTGTCTTTTATTGCTTCTATTTCACGCCATTTTCTTTTTTTATTTTTTTGAGAGGTTTTTCTTGTTGTATCTGGTCCTTCTAATATCTCTAATATATCGTTTAGGCTATCCATGAACTTCTCCTATTGATTTTATTGACCTCAAGAATACCTATACCACAGGCCTAGTTAAAATAGAATAAAAAAGTGACAGTTATGTTACATAAGTGTGATTAATTGATGAAGGTTTATACGAAGATTATATGAAGGTTAAATAGAGAAGTAGCCAATTTTAGGCATAAAAAAACGCCGCTATTGCGACGTTTTCTAAAACACGATTATAGCAAATTACATTGCTTTAAAACGCGCTTCTAGTTGTTCTTGTGCATCAGCAAAAGAGCGAATACCTTCAGCCAGTTTTTCAGTAGCCATAGCATCTTGGTTATGTAACCAACGGAACTGCGCTTCTGTAAGTGGTTCTGGTTTTGGCTCTTTAGGAATATCTGTTTCTAGCAAGTATTCCTGTGCGCCTTCAAGGTTACCTAAATCTTCTAAAAGATTAGGGCTAATAGTTAGCTTGTCACAACCTGTAAGTGCAATAATTTCGCCTGTATTACGGAAACTTGCACCCATCACAACTGTTTTGTAGTCATGGCGTTTGTAAAATTCAAAAATGCTGCGTACAGACTGAACACCTGGATCTTGTAGCGGATCGGTTGGTTTTTCCATACCGTTAGCAACATGCCAATCTAAAATACGACCAACAAATGGCGAAATTAGAAATACGTTTGCATCGGCACATGCGCGAGCTTGGGCATCGCTAAATAATAAAGTAAGGTTACATTTAGTACCTTCTTTTTCTAGCTGCTCAGCGGCTTTAATGCCTTCCCACGTAGACGCTACTTTGATTAAAATTTTATCTTTGCTTACACCTTCTTTTTCGTAAAGGCTAAGTAGGGTATGTGCTTTATCAATAGTCGCTTGCGTATTAAACGAAAGGCGTGCATCTACTTCAGTAGAAATATAACCAGGAACAATCTCACTAATTTCTTTACCAAGTAACACGGCAAAGTAATCACATGCTAGTTCAAGTTGTTTAGCTGGCTCTTGCTCGGTTTCTTTTGCATAGCTCCAAGCTTTATCTAGGTAAGGCTTATATGCTTCAATCTCGCTCGCTTTTAATAAAAGCGACGGGTTTGTAGTTGCATCTTCTGGTTGATGCTTTTTAATAGCTTCAATATCACCAGTGTCGGCTACGATAGATGAATGTTGTTTTAGCCTTTGTAGAGCTGAAGTCATTTGCTTTCCTCATTCCAAGCAAGTTAAAAGAAAAATCTAATCACTCTTAATATATACAATCCATACTGCAACAGTGTGACAATGCTTGATAGGTCTTATGTCCTTATCAATAGAAAAACGGCAATGCATGGGTTATTAAGAGAGGATTTATTTAAACAAAACGTGCTTTTCGTTTCATTTAATGTTGAAATTGACACTAAATAAATTACAAGTCAATAGCTAACTATGATCACTGTTATTTCACCTGCAAAAAATCTTGATTACGAAACGCCACCCGCAACAGACAAGTTCACTCAGCCTGAATTACTAGAGCACAGCGAAGAGCTCATGAAAGTATGCCGTGAACTAACACCAGCGCAAATTGGCAGTTTAATGAAAATTAGCGATAAGCTATCTGGGCTTAACGCAGCACGCTTTAGTGAGTGGGCACAGCCGTTTACACAAAGTAATGCTAAACAAGCAGTGCTTGCCTTTAATGGCGATGTATACGGCGGTTTAGATGCAAGCACGCTTAAAGCTAGCGAGCTTGATTACGCACAAAACCATTTACGTATCCTTTCTGGCTTATACGGCTTATTAAAACCACTTGATTTAATGCAAGCTTACCGTCTTGAAATGGGCACCAAGCTTGAAAACTCGCGTGGCAAAAACTTATACGAGTTTTGGGGCAGCGTAATAGCGAACAAACTAAACGACGTATTAAAAGCACAAGACGCGCAATACTTAGTTAACCTTGCTTCAAACGAATACTTTAAAGCGGTAGATAAAAAAGCATTAAATGCACAAATTATTACCCCACACTTTAAAGACTGTAAAAACGGTCAATACAAGGTAATTAGCTTTTACGCTAAAAAAGCACGCGGCATGATGGCGCGCTACATTATCGAAAATAAAGTAACGCAATTAAGCCAACTTAAAGAGTTTACTGTGGCGGGTTATTACTTTAGCCCTGAGGCAACAGTTAAAGAGCTTGAGCCGGTATTTATGCGTGACGAACAAAATTAGGTCATAAGCTTAAATAAACAATTGAAAAGCCATGCATTGCATGGCTTTTTTGATACTGGCGTTATATTTGCAACTATATCTAATATTAATGAGATTATTAATTAAATAGGTGCAAACAAAATGATCAGTATTCCGTCAGTTGGCGAAGCCGAAAAACTAATAGAGGAAAAGCTCGGAGGGTGGTTTGATGTTGTTATCAGCCATATCCCTAATTTTATAGTGGCAATTGTAATTGCCATAGTATTTTCAATATTGGCGCGCTTTGCTGGCAAGCTGATGAAAAACGTGTTGCGCCGCTCTCTCGATTCAACGCAAATTGCTGACTTAATGGCGTCAATATTTAAAGTTATTGTGTTGTGCATAGGTTTATTTATAGCGCTCGATTTTGTTGGCTTAAAAGGCACTGTTACTTCGCTACTTGCTGGTGCGGGTATTGTGGGTTTAGCCATTGGTTTTGCGTTTCAAGACATGACCGAAAACCTAATTGCAGGTATAGCAATGGGTGTACGTAAGCCATTTAAAACAGGTGATGTAATAGAAACCGATGATGTGTTTGGTTCGGTGCATTCTATAAACCTACGTAACACGCTAATAGAGAGCTTTTACGGGCAACTAATACTTGTACCAAACAAAGTCTTATTTAGAAATGTACTAAAAAATTACACCACGCTAGGTATAAGACGTATAGAAGTACCCGTAGGTATTTCGTATGGCGACGACATAGAAAAAGCAAAAGACGTTATAGTCGATAAAATTAACGAATTTGACTTTGTAATACGTAAAGACGAAACCGCTGTATACGCTGAAGGTTTTGGCGACAGCAGCATTAACTTACTGGTGTGGTTTTGGATTAAATACCCAGGCGAGCCTGACTTTATGACGGTACGCCACAAAGGTGTTGTTGCCGTTAAGCAAGCATTAGACGAAGCTGATATTAGTATTCCTTTCCCAATTCGTACTTTAGATTTTGGTATTAAAGGCGGTGAGAAACTCGATGCCATGATAAGCGATAAAATAAGCCAGCAGTCATCCAATAAAGACAGTAGCGACGGTGCTGACTCTAGCCAAAGTGAGTAATTTAGTTAAAACTCATTAGGCAAAAGCATTGGGAAATAGTTACTTACCAACAGCGCAATTTTACAGAGTAAAATTGCGCTTTTTTATAAATGGATTATTAGCTAAAAGTTTAAATACCTAGTTTTGTGTTTATTGAATATCAATTCAGATTAGTTGCGTTTGGCCATGGGAGTATTAACAAGTAAGATTAGTGTTTACCCAACGATTTTTTTACTGCCTTGCCGCACACTCTGAAAAAACGCTCTCATCTATTTCAATAACTAAATAAATCATCCTTTTTAAGCCCGTTAGGTCGGCTAAAGAATCTGTGTAAGCTTTTTCAGTATCAATTGGGTTAACTTAAGGGTTAAAAGAGCAAAGACAAACACGCTAGCGTCAATTCTAAATCTATCTTCTTAAGTATAAGTGTGAGCTATCGTTTTAGGGGGAGGAATAATCGTATTGCTTAGGCTTTATTTTATCTTCTTCACAGCTGCAAAATTTGCCTTAAAACAGAATATAAAAAAGCGCAGCTTGTGTTGGAGTAACAAGCCGCGCTTATGAATTAGTTATACAAATAGGTTTTGTGGTGCGTATTAAATAACGCTAATTTTGTTACGAATGATTTTAACCCCATCTATATTTTCTAGAAATTTTTGAGCTAGTGCGCGCTGAAAACCAGTTTGTGCTTCACCGTATAAATCTACTTCACCATTTTTTACCTGCACACGAATATCACTTAACGCTAGGTTAGGGTTAGTTCGTAGGGTGTTGGTGATAGTTTGTTGTAGGTTAGGTTGAGTGGCTACACTGCTTACTACGGCCATATTGGTTGCTGCACTTACCTTTGTAGCGCAAGCTAATAAAAATAAACAACAAAATGATACTAAAGCGATAGTTAACTTGAAGCGGTTCATAACTTAATCCTTACATTACGGTGAATAGTGCAGCCACAAAATGGAAATTCCATCGGCTAGGTTATCTTTGTAGTTACAATTTCGGTGCCAATATTAACGCTATGAAATATAAGGTAATTTTATTAAGTGGGAATTAAGGTGGGCAAAAATTACATTTAAATGAGTATGAGTTACATGCTTGGGTTACATATGTAACAGGTACAAACACCAGAGCCTGTAAGGCTTGCATTAAAAAAGCCGACAAAAGTCGGCTTAGAATAAAAATATGTTAGGTTACTTTTTCTTTTTAACCTTGGCCTTTTTCTTGGCTTTCATTTTTACTGGATCTTTACGCTTTTTAGCCGGTGGCTTAGCTTCTTTATGCTGTGGCTCAACACCTTTAATTACACGGCGTTTTAGTTTTTGTTCAACGTAGCGCTCTACTTTATACAAAATACCAATGTCGTGTGCTTCAACTAACGATATTGCAATCCCTTTTTTACCAGCACGGCCAGTACGACCAATACGGTGTACGTATACGTCGGCAGTGCGCGGCATATCAAAGTTAATAACGTGGCTGATGTCAGATACGTCAATACCACGTGCAGCTACGTCGGTAGCAATTAAGATACGTGTTTTACCACTGTGGAAGTTTTCCATGGCTTTCATACGTTTGTCTTGTGGCATTTCGCCGCGTAACCAAGCTGCTTTAACGCCATTATTGGTTAGCTCGCCAATCAGTGTTTCTAAACGCTCACGGGTTTTAACAAATACAATTGCTTTAGTCACGTCTGGACCATTTAAGGTATTTACTAAAAGCTCTAGTTTATGATGATAGTCATCGGCTAAATGTACCCACTGGTGAATTTTAGCTTTTTCTTTACGTGACGATTCAGCTTCAAGCAGTGCAGGGTCGTTTAATGTTTTTTCAGCAAACCTTTCTACGCTGTCACCTTCGAGTGTTGCTGAGAATAAAAAACATTGGCGACGATTTTTAGCTTCGTCACAAATACGGCTCATTTCTTTTTTGAAACCCATGTCTAACATGCGATCTGCTTCATCGATAATAAGCATTTCTACGTGTTCAGCATGAAAGTTTTCGGTTTCTAGGTATTCCATTAATCGACCTGGTGTGGCGATTAAAATATCGTTATTTTTTTCGAAAATTTCTTTATGCGTGCCGTAGTTAATACCGCCTGTTACTACACCAATTTTTAGGTGTGTGCGTTTAGCTAACAGTTCACATTGTTCATGAATTTGATAAGCCAACTCACGAGTCGGGGTCATAACGAGGACGCGCGCAAAACCAGGATCACGACGTGGGAAATCCAGTAAGTACTGAATAGCCGGAATTAAAAATGCCGCTGTTTTACCTGTACCAGTAGGCGCAGATGCTAAAATATCGCGCCCCTGTAGTGCTTCAGGAATAGCTTGTTGTTGAATGCTGGTTGGCGTCTCGTAGCCCATTTTATTAATGGCATCGAGTAGCTTGTTATCAAGATCAAATTCAGAAAATTGCATAGAGTGTCTAAAATAAGGGACAATTACCCTGATTATACGCGCTATGCTGCGCTTGGTGAATGAAAAGGTGAAAAAATGTCTGGTTTTGTATTTAAACAATTTAAAGTTGAACACGACCACTGTGCAATGAAAGTTTCTACCGATGGCATTTTGCTTGGCGCATGGGCTAATTTAAGCGGTGCAAAGTCATTACTTGATATAGGCACTGGCACCGGCTTACTAGCATTAATGTGTAAGCAGCGCAGTAATGAGCTTGATATAACTGCGGTAGAAATTGACGAAAGCGCCTATACCCAAGCATTACAAAATGTAGCTAATAGTCCGTGGCCAACAATAAGTATTAAGCACCAAACTATTCAAAGCTTTAGTAGTGAAGTTAAATTTGATGTTGTTATCTCTAATCCACCGTATTTTAATCACAGTTTAAAAGGCTATAATGCTGCGCGTAATACCGCGCGCCATACCGACGGCTTAAGTTTTGAAGAGTTAATAAATGCGTTTAAACGTTTAAGCCATAGCCGCTCTCGCTTTAGCTTAATACTCCCAAGCGTTGAAGGTGCATTATTTATTGAGCTTGCTACTCAAAATGGGCTTTATTTAAATACTCATTGCCAAGTAAAAGCCACGCCCAATAAAGATATTAGCCGCAGTTTAATGGCATTTAGCTACGTAAAAAGCGATATAGAAACATCAATTCTGTGTATTAGAAACTTAGATAATACCTACACTGCTGATTATATAGCCCTATGCAAAGCATTTTATTTGAAAATGTGAAGCAATTGTAAAATAGGAACGAATAACGCAAACTGACTAAAACCATTGTTGAGAACAGATATGGATAGTCAGTTACCAAAATCTTTTATAATTATACTTGCCGTATTACAGGCTATTGCTCTTACCCTTTTGTATAGCAGTATAGAAAATAATGTGTGGCCAGCAACAAGCCCTACATGGTTAGTCTCACTTATTACATTTTCTATGAGCTTTCCTTTATTAATGCTAATGACCGTTAATAAAAATAATATAAAAACGTCGTTGCTTTTAATCCTTCCTTTTTCCTTGTTGTTATCTTTATTGGGGGCGTATGTTGGCTTTCAGCAAGAGCCTCAAGAGTACGTAAGTAATAACACTTTAATGTCAGTTTTTATTTTTACTAGTTTAATAGCTGGCTTTAAAGGCCTTATGTACATACAACAATTTGGTAGCTCAGAAAATGTTAGTTACAGTCGTTTATTTAAGCTCTCTTGGCGTAATTTTATAATATTTGGAGAATGCTGGCTGTTTGTACTTATTTTTTGGGGAATTCTAAATTTAGGTGCGGCTTTATTTGATATTTTAGATATAGAATTTTTCTCTGAGCTACTAAGAAATGAATGGTTTTGGATCCCAACCTTAACGCTCGCATTTGCCTTTGCGAGTGTCATATTTAGAAAGCTTTTGAACATTGAAGATAATATCGCTTTTTTACTACAAACTTTAATTAAGTTTTTATTGCCTGTTTTATCAGTTATTTCTCTCGGTTTTTTAGCAACACTTCCTTTTACCGGACTCAATAAATTATGGGAGACCGGAAGTGGCAGTTTATTAGTAATGTGGCTGCAGGTGCTCACGTTGTTTTTTGTTAACACTGTTTATAAAGATGACTCATCAGTTCGCCCTTATCACATGCTCTTGCACCGACTCGTTTTTATAAGCGTTGCGTTACTTCCAGTTTATAGTGTTATTTCTGCTTATGGAATTTACTTACGGGTAGAGCAGCATGGGCTAACAGTAGATCGTTGTTGGGGCATTTTAATTTGGTTTTTATTGGCGTGTTTTTCGTTTAGTTATCTTGTTGGAATTATAACAAAGCGAGACAATTGGCTAGAGCCGCTTAGCAAAATAAATATTGTGATGGGGTGGGTGGTGCTCGTTAGTATGCTTGCTGTTAACTCCCCTTTATTAAATTTTCAAAGCTTATCTACAAACAGCCAAATAGCGCGTTTAGATGCAGATAAAGTAACAATAGAAAAGTTTGACTATTACTATTTTGAGCACAGCTTAGGTCGCCAAGGTTATTTAGCTATGCAGTTATTAAAACAGAAAATTGAAACGAGTCACCCAGAGCAATACGCTATCATCGATAGGATGTATGTAAATAATGAGTTTGCTTTAACGCTTGAACACACAGTCGATGATTTTATTGAGCGCAGTGTATTTTGGCCATCACAAGCGCTAATACCTCAAGGTTTAATAGAGGCAGTATTTTCTGAACAACATTTTTACGATCGTAACTCTTTAAAAGAACATACTTACTATTTCATTGGCATGGATTTAAACAAAGATGATGAACTCGATTTTATAGTGATTGACGAAAGTAATGAAAATATATCCGCATATTTCTGGTTATTCGACATGGGTAAGTGGCGCTCAAGGTATATGAATGTCGAAAATCCTGAAGAGATTAGATACCTTAAAAGCATGATTGATAATAACGAATTATCTTTAGTTGAGCCTGAATATTCAAATCTAAAAATAGGGGATGTTGTTTTTAAAGTGAGGTAATACGTAACTTTTTTTTATGCTACTGCCCCTTAAACCTAAACTAATGATTATTAGTTTAGGTTTTTTCTTTTAGTTTTTTATTTTATGTACAGTGCTTTAATAGTGTGTTTATAAATCACCTGATATGATTTAGCCATTGGCCACTTAATTTAAAAGGCAACACAATGAAAAAGTTAAATAAATTAGCATTACTTAGCACGTTAGCAGCCACCATTTTTGCAAGCCAAGGTGTGTTTGCTGCTATTACGCCTGTAGGGCTTTGGAAAACGATTGACGAGGATACAAACCAAGCTAAGTCGTATGTACGTATTACCCAAACCAACGGTACTTTAAGCGGTAAAGTTGAAACAATTCTTAACCCTGCAAAACAAAATGATATATGCAGTAAGTGTGATGATGAGCTAAAAGATCAGCCTATTTTAGGAATGACTATAATCACTGATGTAAAAGCACAAGATGATGGCATCTGGGGAGACGGTGAAATACTCGACCCAACAAATGGTAAAACCTACACCTTACAATTAACCCCGCAAGATGAAGGTAAAAAGCTCGAAGTACGCGGCTACATTGGCTTTTTTTACCGAAACCAATATTGGCTAAAAGTAGAGTAAGTTTTACTACTTATTTAATCACTGGGCGTTAAATAATTAAGTATTAACTGAAATCATTTTTGCGCTTTGCCTTTCTTACTCACTAAGCCTGCCATATTTAATTGGCATAAAACTTTGAGTAAATAAAAGGGTAAAATATGATTAAGTACATAGTTGCTTTAATAATGCTTAGCACACTGTTAATAAGCGGTGCGGCAAACGCAAAGGATGATGCTGTAAACACGGGTTGGTTTAATAACACGGCTATTAAAGGGTACGACAGTGTTGCTTATTTTACCCAAAATAAAGCCATTAAAGGCAATGACAAATATACGTTTAGTTATTTAGGTGCCGACTGGCATTTTTCGAGTGAAGAAAACAAAACGGCATTTGCAGAAAACCCAAAGCGTTATGCTCCGCAATACGGTGGCTGGTGCGCTTATGCAATGGCTGATGAGGGGAATGCCGTAGGGATTGACCCAGAAGCATTTTATATTCACGAAGGTAAGCTTTACTTAAATTACAGCCAAAGCGTACAACAAAAATGGTTAAGTAATTTATTGCCGTACATTGTAATGGCTGATGGATATTACCCACAAACGACCAATGTTATGACGTTTCAATAAATTACTCATATTATTAGGGTCTGTTGAACTTTGCGGATTAAAATTTGTTCAAACTAGGGGCTATTTAATCGCGGCGCGAGATTTGTAACCTAGTGGGCTAAGTAAAAACCGAGCAAAGCTTCCGCGTCCTGCTCACGCCCCTTACCTACATCCATGTAGGCAACAAAGAGTTGATCGCCCCTAGAAAGAACCCAGAGGGCAGTGCATGTTTGGCATTTATGCTGCGTTATCGCCCATTTATGGGGAATAACCACACTGCATAGGCTCTGTCTTGCCTAAATACCAAACAGACTGCTGCAAATTTAACCTTAAAAGATCAACAGACCCTAGTTAAAAAGCCCGCAACTAAACTAGTTGCGGGCTTTTTACTTATTAGCTAATTAATTAAAGCGTTTCGCTATATTCAGTCATTACCTGTTCAACCCATGTTGCAATACGCTCATCGCTTAGCTCGTATTGACTGTCTTCGTCGAGCGCGAGTCCTACAAACTGTTTACCATCAGGCGTTAATGCTTTTGAAGCTTCAAACTCGTAACTACTGTCGTTTGGCCAAAAACCAAGTTGAGTAAATGTTTGCGTATTTATTTCGTCGTGTAGCATGCCTAGCGCATCTTGAAACCATTGCCCGTAACCTTGTTGATCGCCCATGCCAAATAAAGCAATGGTTTTACCATTTAGGTTTACGTCGGCTATGTCGTCCCACTTTGACTCCCAGTCTTCTTGTATTTCACCAAAATCCCATGTTGAAATACCAAAGATGATAAAGTCGTACTGCTCTGCATTTTTTAGTGGCTCGTCTTTAATATTGTGCAGGGTAACTATATCGGCACCAATAATGTCGCGAATCTTTTCTGCTGCCATTTCGGTGTAGCACGTAGTAGAACCAAAAAATAAACCAATTTGCATCGTATTTATCACTGTGTAATTGCCTGATATGATAGGCTCAAGTTTACCGTAAGGTATTTTTAATTGATACCTTAGCAAAGCATGAGAGCATAATGTGACAACGCTATCTGACGATTCTTTTGAAAATAACAGCAGTATGAGCAGTAATAGCGACTACCTAGAAACCTTTTTAGATAGCCTGTACTTAGAACAAGGCGTAAGCGAAAATACATTAAGCGCTTATCGCAGTGATTTAGATAAGTTTTGCCTATTTTTAAAGGGCGAAAATTTAATGACGGTAACGGGGCTAGACATAGAAAGCTACTTAGCCCATCGAGTTGATTTAGGTTTAAAACCACGCAGTACAGCACGTAGCATTAGTGCGCTAAAGCGTTTTTATCAGTATTTTGTGCGCGAAAAAATAATTAGTGATTCGCCGATGCTAAACATTGCTCAACCAAAAGCCGGACAGTCGTTACCTAAAACACTCTCAGAAGCTGAAGTTGAGGCATTGTTAAATGCGCCCAACACAGAAGAAGCGATGGGACTGCGCGACAAAGCCATGCTAGAGCTACTTTATGCAACGGGGTTGCGTGTAAGTGAGCTTGTTGGGCTTCGTATGGAGCAAATTAATTTGCGCCAAGCGGTGGTGTTTGTAAAAGGCAAGGGTAACAAAGAGCGCTTAGTGCCATTGGGTGAAGAAGCCATGTATTGGCTGGAGCAATTTTTAAAGGGTGGGCGTGCACAAATGATAAAACACGCCACCGATTTTGTGTTCCCATCTAAGCGCGGAGTAGGCATGACGCGACAAACCTTTTGGCATAGAATTAAACACTATGCTATTTTGGCATCAGTTGAGTCTCCATTATCGCCCCATACCATGCGCCATGCTTTTGCTACGCACTTATTAAATCATGGGGCAGATTTACGTGTGGTACAAATGATGTTGGGCCATAGCGATTTATCAACGACGCAAATTTATACCCATGTTGCCAATGAACGGTTAAAGTCGGTACACGCAGAGCATCATCCGCGAGCGTAAGTTTGAAAGTAAATATTATTAAGCCGGTCAATATATTAAGTGTTTTTAGGATAGAGAGAAGTTATGAAAAAATTAATGTTAGCAGGTGCCATGTTGTGCACAAGTATTAGTGCATTTGCAAATGGCGTTGCTGTAACACCAGATGCTAATGATCCTATTATTACTAAATTTGCCGAGCTTGGTGTAACTGTAAAGCAAATTAACCCAAGCCCAGTCGCGGGCTTAAAAGAGTTGATCACTAATAAGGGCGTACTTTACGCAAGTCCAGATGGTCAATTTTTAATGCAAGGTACGTTAATCGATTTAAATAATCGTAACAACTTAACAGAGCAAGCATTAAACGGCGTGCGTGTTGAGGGCATTAAAGAATACGAAGATTCGATGATTGTGTACAAAGCACCAAACGAAAAACACAGTATTACCGTATTTACCGACATTAGCTGTGGTTACTGTCGTAAATTACATCGCGAGTTAGACGATTTACTTGATGCGGGTATTACCGTTAAGTACCTTGCGTTTCCACGTGGTGGCTTACAAGGTTCAGGCTATGCCGATTTAATGAACGTATGGTGTGCACGCGATCAGCAAGAAGCACTAACAGAAGCTAAGTCGGGTACAAGCACTAAAGTAGTTGCAGGCTGTAGCGCACCGGTTGCAGAGCATTACCAGCTTGGTCAAAGCTTTGGTATTAGCGGCACACCTGCCATTATTTTAGAAGATGGTACGATGATCCCAGGTTACCAGCCAGCAGCAGCACTAAAAGCAGCATTAGATGCTAACAAAGCGTCGTAATACGTTTTATAGCTAATAAAAAGGCCTTAATGGCCTTTTTTTGTCTTTTTAATACGACCCAATAAGTTAAAACTCTGCATGAAAAAACTAATCATTGCGCGTGAAAACGTTGACGACTCGCATCTACCGAGTAATTTACACCCTGTAATTAAACAAATTTATGCTAACCGCAATGTATTTAATGCCGACGAGCTAAATAACAGCGTAGCTACGCTTCACGATTTTAAATTGTTTAAAGATATCGACAAAGCCAGCGATTTATTAATTGAAGCATTAAAAGCGCAAAGCCAAATATTAATAGTCGGCGATTTTGATGCTGATGGCGCAACAAGTACTGCAACATTAATGCAAGGCCTTGAGATGTTTGGCTTTAAGCATTTAGATTACTTAATTCCTGACCGGTTTAGCTTAGGTTATGGTTTAAGCCCCGCACTTGCAGAGCAAATAGTACAAATAAAGCCTGATTTAGTGATCACCGTAGATAACGGCATATCGTGTATTGCTGGTATTGATATTTTAAAAGCGGTTGGTATTAAAGTGCTGGTAACAGATCATCACTTACAAGGTGAGCAGCTGCCAAATGCCGATGCAATAGTAAATCCAAATAGGCACGAATGTAACTTCCCGTCTAAATCTATAGCAGGCGTTGGCGTTGCTTTTTACTTACTAATAGCACTGAGAAGCATAATGCGAGACCTTGGTTATTTTGAGCAGCAACCGCCGCCTAATTTAGCTAACTTGCTCGACATTGTAGCGCTTGGTACGGTTGCTGACGTGGTCGCACTTGATGCAAATAACCGCACCTTAGTACATCAAGGTTTAGCACGTATTCGCAGTGGTAAAACACGCCCTGGCATCACCGCGCTTATTGAAGTGGCTAACCGCAATGCTGCGCGCTTAAGCGCAAGCGACTTTGGCTTTTCACTTGCGCCGCGTTTAAATGCAGCAGGGCGATTAGACGACATGAGTTTGGGTATAGCATGCTTACTTAGCACCGATATAAATCAAGCACGTAGTATTGCCAGCGAGCTCGATAGCTTAAACTTTGCAAGGCGCGAAATAGAACAAGGCATGCAAGCCGAGGCGCAAGCCGTGCTTGATAGACTCGCATTTAGCGACGATAACGTCCCTGATGCAATCTGCTTGTTTCAAGACGATTGGCATCAAGGTGTTATTGGCATTTTGGCTGGTCGCTTAAAAGAAAAATACCACCGACCAACCGTTATATTTGCTGGTGGCGAAAACGGTGAAATAAAAGGTTCGTGCCGCTCTATAGAAGGGTTGCACATGCGCGACTTACTCGAAGGGCTAAATACAGCCGACCCACACTTAATTAATAAGTTTGGTGGCCATGCAATGGCCGCTGGTTTAAGTATTAATGAGCAACACTTTAATGACTTTAAAAAAGCGTTTGATGCTGCTGTGAGTGCGCAACTGAGTGAAGAAAGTAAACGCTGCATTGTATTTACCGACGGTGAGCTGCCAAACGACTGCTTTACGATGGAGTTTGCTCAGCTATTAAAGCAATCGGGTCCGTGGGGGCAGCAATTTCCTGAGCCGGTATTTGAGCACACATTTGAAGTAATACAGCAGCGCATAGTCGGCGAAAAGCACTTAAAACTTGTATTAAAGCATCAATCAGGGCGATTAGTTGACGCCATTGCCTTTGGTATTGATGTAAAAGAATGGCCCGACACAGAAGCGAAGTTTGTAAAAGTAGCCTATCAACTCGATATAAATGAGTTTAGAGGTAAATTTACGCTGCAATTAATAGTTAGAGAGCTTGAAAAAGTGCACTAAAAAATATGCACAAATCATGCATAAAAGGCTAATAAAGCGCGCGGTTTTTTGTTAAAATCGGGCGTTTTTATCATTTGACGATAATTTTTTGCGAAAATCCCATGTAAAGGGGCGCAATTACCTAGCCATTTTGGAGTGATGTACATGTTTGAAGTGAATCCTGTGATTAACCAAATCAAGGAAATTCGCGAACGTACTGAATTGCTTCGGGGGTACCTTTGACTACGCTCTTAAACAAGAACGCCTAGAAGAAGTTAACGCCGAACTTGAAGATTCAGCCGTATGGAATGAGCCTGAACGCGCACAAGCGCTTGGCCGTGAAAAATCAGCATTAGAGGCTGTTGTTGAAACAATCGACAACCTTGTAGCCGGTACTGACGACGTTGAAGGTCTACTTGAACTTGCTGTAGAAGCCGAAGATCAAGATACCTTTGATGAAGCACAAAGCGAACTTAGCGATCTAAACGAGCAGTTAGAAGGTTTAGAGTTTCGTCGTATGTTTTCAGGTCCTCATGACTCAAACGATGCGTACCTTGATTTACAATCGGGTTCTGGCGGCACTGAAGCACAAGACTGGTGTAATATTCTACTTCGTATGTATTTACGTTGGGGCGAGGCTAAAGGCTTTAAAGTTGAGCTAGTTGAAGCAACCGACGGTGATGTTGCCGGTATTAAAGGCGCAACAGTTCGCTTTGTTGGCGAATACGCTTACGGTTGGTTACGTACAGAAACAGGCGTTCACCGTTTAGTGCGTAAAAGCCCGTTTGACTCAAGTGGTCGTCGTCATACCTCATTTGCTTCTGCGTTTGTATACCCAGAGATTGACGATAATATTGAAATTGATATTAATCCGTCAGACCTACGTATAGACGTTTACCGTGCATCAGGCGCGGGTGGTCAGCACGTTAATACCACCGAATCGGCGGTTCGTATTACTCACGTACCAACAAATACCGTAGTGCAGTGTCAAAACGAGCGTTCACAGCATAAAAATAAAGCCCAAGCGATGAAGCAGTTAAAAGCTAAATTATTTGAGCTTGAGCTACAGCAGCAAAATGCTGAGAAACAAACGCAAGAAGACGCTAAATCTGATATAGGTTGGGGTAGCCAAATACGTTCATACGTACTTGATGACGCACGTATTAAAGATTTACGCACAGGCGTTGAAAACCGCAATACCCAATCGGTACTTGACGGTAACTTAGATAAATTTATTGAAGCCAGCCTTAAATCTGGCCTATAACCACCAAGCTAATAAAGAGCTAAAAAATGACTGATAAAATCCAAGACGAAAACAAGTTAATCGCTGAGCGTCGTGGCAAGTTAGACGCGATACGCGAAAATTGCCCAGCCAACGGTCATCCAAACCAATTCCGTCGTGAGCATTACACGGCTGATTTGCAAGCCCAGTTTGGTGATAAGAGCAAAGAAGAATTAGTTGAACTACAAGAAGTTGTGTCTATTGCTGGACGTATTTTAGCAAAGCGTGGACCTTTTTTTGTAATTCAAGACATGAAAGGTCGTGTACAAGCGTATGCATCTAAAGATGTTCAAAAAGACCTTAAAGAAAAATATGGTCAGCTAGACACTGGCGATATTATAGGTGTTAAAGGCGCGTTGAATAAATCGGGTAAAGGCGATTTATACGTAGAAATGACTGAGTATCAATTACTAACTAAGTCACTTCGCCCGTTACCTGAAAAATTCCATGGCTTATCAGATCAAGAAACAAAGTACCGCCAACGTTATGTTGACTTAATTACTAACGAAGCAACGCGCGAAACATTCCGCATTCGCTCACAAGTAGTTGAAGGCATTCGTCGCTTTTTAGCAGACCGTGACTTTATGGAAGTAGAAACACCTATGCTACAGGTTATACCTGGTGGTGCATCTGCGCGTCCGTTTGTAACTCACCATAACGCGCTTGATATCGACATGTACCTACGTATAGCGCCAGAGCTTTACTTAAAGCGCTTAGTGGTAGGTGGTTTTGATCGTGTATTTGAAATTAACCGTAACTTCCGTAACGAAGGGTTATCTACACGTCACAACCCAGAATTTACAATGATTGAATTTTACCAAGCATACGCTGATTACATCGACCTGATGAACATCACCGAAGATATGCTACGTACTGTTGCAGAAAACGTACTAGGTAGTGCAATTGTAGTTAATACAACTAAGGACGAAAACGGCGAAGTTATCGATTCAGTTGAATACGACTTTGGTCAACCGTTTACACGTTTAAGTATGGCGGATGCTATCTTAAAATATAACCCTGAGTTTGATGCTGCAGTATTTAACGACCCAGAAAACCATTTTGAAGAGTTAAAAGCGTACGCTAAACAAGTGCACGTTAAAATTCCTGAAAACTGTGTTTGGGGTCCAGGTAAGTTTCTTTGTGAAATATTTGAAGAAACAGCAGAGCACATGCTTATTCAACCTACGTTTATTACTGGTTACCCGTGGGAAGTATCACCACTTGCACGCCGTAACGACGAAAACCCATTTGTTACCGACCGTTTTGAGTTTTTTGTTGGCGGCCGTGAACTTGCAAATGGTTTCTCTGAGCTTAACGATGCACAGGATCAAGCTGAGCGCTTTACTCGTCAAGTTGAAGAGAAAGACGCAGGCGATGATGAAGCAATGCACTACGACGAAGACTACATACGCGCACTAGAGTACGGCTTACCGCCAACGGCTGGTGAAGGTATTGGTATTGACCGTTTAGTAATGTTGTTTACTGATTCATCAACAATTAAAGACGTTATTTTGTTCCCGCATATGCGTCCACAAGCTGACTAAGCTTTAGTAGAACAAAGTAAGTTAATAAACGCCGCTTAATAGCGGCGTTTTTTTTACTTATAATTAGTGTTTTAATTAATAAGTACTACACTAAAAATTAAAGGTAGTTATTAGTGCTGATTAATGTGCAATTCAGCTTCACTAACTTATTGTTATTGGAAGTTTTTAATATTAAAACTAACAGTGCTATAACTTTTTAGTATGATTGTTTTTTAAACATATGTTGTGTTTGTACAAAGGTTTTAGCTAGAATACGCACGAAATTTACACTGCTGGTATTTAGCAGTTAAATATAGATTCTTAAAGGACTTAGAATAATAGTATGAAAGACAAACGAGTAGATGATTTATCAGAAGAATGCACATCAGAGCAAGAACGAAACGCTTACTACCGTGCTTGTATCGCTGAATTTCAACAATTAGGTTACCAAGAACAGTATTTGGCTCAGTTAACTGATGACTTAGTTCCCGTGCTAGGTGTTAATCCTTCAAATAAAAATACGTAACCCGCTTAAATTTCAAACTAATTACACTTTTAAACCAAGCATATGTGCAATCTATAACCATATAGTCGTTTTTGGTAGAAAAGTGTTTGACATATTTTCTGAAATCTTTATTATACGCCCCACAAGACGGAGAGGTGTCCGAGTGGCCGAAGGAGCTCCCCTGCTAAGGGAGTATAGAGTTTGTAGCTCTATCGAGGGTTCGAATCCCTCCCTCTCCACCATTTCTTTTAATGGCGTGTTTTGTAAAATTTTAAAGTATGGGTGCATAGCTCAGCTGGATAGAGTACTCGGCTACGAACCGAGCGGTCGGAGGTTCGAATCCTCCTGCGCCCACCATACTTTAATAACTCGCTTAGAGTCTAAATAAGCAAAAGCTCTACTTAGAGTTAAAATAAGTAAACTATAAAGTGGGTGCATAGCTCAGCTGGATAGAGTACTCGGCTACGAACCGAGCGGTCGGAGGTTCGAATCCTCCTGCGCCCACCACTTTATAGACTCTCACTTAGAGTAAAAACAAGTAATAGTAAAAATGAAAGCGGGTGCATAGCTCAGCTGGATAGAGTACTCGGCTACGAACCGAGCGGTCGGAGGTTCGAATCCTCCTGCGCCCACCACTTTCATGTTTTCATACACTTTTAAGTGTAAGAAAAATAAACCGATGGAAATCGGTTTTTTTATGCCTGAATTAATACGCTCTGCTTAGAGTTTAAATAAGCAATCTATGAAAGTGGGTGCATAGCTCAGCTGGATAGAGTACTCGGCTACGAACCGAGCGGTCGGAGGTTCGAATCCTCCTGCGCCCACCACTTTCATAAACAAGCCGACATTAAGTCGGTTTTTTTGTGCCTAAAATAAAGTGAAGTGAAGTGTAGGTTTAGGTGAATTGAGAACCAAGCAGTCGGAGGTTCACTCTTACAAGATACGTCCTGCGCCCACCACTTTCATAAACAAGCCGATATTAAGTCGGTTTTTTTGTGCCTGAAATAAAGTGAAATGTAAGCTACCACTCCTGTAGCCGCAGAGCTTGCTCGCGTGAGAAGCGCCAGCTTCTAATTACTTACCACCGATATAACTGATACTTTATTTACGAGCTTCGTTCGTCGCGTCAGCAAGCTGTAAGCCTACAAGTAAAACCAGTGCTAATCGTTATAAATCCAAACTCCGAGCTTATTCATCTGTGGTAGACGCTGAGCTTGCTCGCGTGAGAAGCGACAGCTTCTATCCCCCCCTCAAAAATATAATTTATAAGATTTTATTCGTTGGCAACGCCAGAAGTAAGTAATTTATTCACAAAGAGGTTAAGAGGCGCTGCGCTTTTAGAGGTAGTAATAAAGCTAAGCTAAACTAATAAACCCGAGTTTATGTCTTCTCATTTACTTCTCTTTCGCTTCTCTTTGTATAATAGATCTTTAAGTGGTTCATTGACCAAGAAATTAAATAACTAGAAGCGTTTAGCTCTAAGAAGGTTAAATACGGTCTTTAAGCTTAAAATGAGAGGTGGTATTTTCAAGTAAAGCTATCCCTAATCTTTAAATCTAAACTTCGAGTTTATTTATCCGTTGTAGACGTTGAGTTTGCTCGCGTGAGAAGCGATAGCTTCTAATCCCCCCTCAAAAATATAATTTATAAGATTTTATTTGTTGGCAACGCCAGAAATAAGTAATTTATTCACAAAGAGGTTAAGAGGCGCTGCGCTTTTAGAGGTAGTAATAAAGCAAAACTAATAAACCCGGGTTTATGTCTTCTCATTTACTTCTCTTTCGCTTCTCTTTGTATAATAGATCTTTAAGTGGTTCATTGACCAAGAAACTAAATAACTAGAAGCGTTTAGCTCTAAGAAGGTTAAATACGGTCTTTAAGCTTAAAATGAGAGGTGGTATTTTCAAGTAAAGCTATCCCTAATCGTTAAATCTAAACTCCGAGCTTATTCATCCGTTGTAGACGCTGAGCTTGCTCGCGTGAGAAGCGACAGCTTCTATTCCCCCCTCAAAAATATAATTTATAAGATTTTATTCGTTGGCAACGCCAGAAATAAGTAATTTATTCACAAAGAGGTTAAGAGGCGCTGCGCTTTTAGAGGTAGTAATAAAGCTAAGCTAAACTAATAAACCCGAGTTTATGTCTTCTCATTTACTTCTCTTTCGCTTCTCTTTGTATAATAGATCTTTAAGTGGTTCATTGACCAAGAAACTAAATAACTAGAAGCGTTTAGCTCTAAGAAGGTTAAATACGATCTTTAAGCTTAAAATGAGAGGTGGTATTTTCAAGCAAAACCATCTCTAATCTTTAAATCTAAACTCCGAGTTTATTTATCCGTTGTAGACGCTGAGCCTGCTCGCGTGAGAAGCGACAGCTTCTAATCACTATATCTACTCAAGCCCACTTAACCCTTTTCTAAAGCTGCTCTTTATTATTACCTATGTTATTTTAAACGCCTTGTTTAAAAGGATATTGCAGTATGTTTAAAACCCTATTTATTACGTTGTTTTTTATTTTTAGCGCCATTTTTATTGCAAGTGTGCAAGCCAACGAAGCTAATAACTCACTTGTAGTAGGTGCGCAGCAATATGCTAAATATTTACCGCAGTTAAAAAATAAACGTGTAGGGCTAGTAGTCAATCAAACATCAAGCGTAGGGGAAACTCACTTAGTAGATACTCTACTGACTAAAAACATAAACATAACTAAAATTTTTGCACCTGAGCATGGCTTTCGTGGCGATCACGATGCGGGCGCCCATGTGAAAAATGCTGTTGATGGTAAAACTGGTATTCCGCTTATTTCTATTTACGGTAAAAATAAAAAACCAAGCCAAGCTGCTTTAGCCGATGTTGATGTCATTATTTTTGACATTCAAGATGTGGGAGTGCGTTTTTATACCTACATAAGCTCTATGCACTACATGATGGAAGCCGCTGCAGAGCAGGGGATAGAATTTTTGGTGCTCGACAGGCCCAGCCCAAATATCGCCTACGTTGATGGGCCAATATTAGAGCCAGAATTTAAATCGTTTGTAGGCATGCACCCAATTCCTGTTTTACACGGCATGACCGTTGGCGAGCTTGCCAAAATGATCAAGGGCGAGGGCTGGATCAATAAAGCGCCCGATTTAAAGTTAACTGTGATCCCTGTTGATCATTACACTCGCAAAAGTACTTATAGCTTGCCTGTAAAACCCAGCCCTAATTTACCTAACGATCAGGCGATTGCACTTTACCCATCACTTTGCTTTTTTGAAGCAACGCCTATTAGCATTGGTAGAGGCACCGACTTTGCATTTCAAGTAATTGGCTATTCGCCAGTAGCATTAGGTGATTTTAATTTTACACCGCGCGCAATTAAAGGCGCTGCTTTAAACCCTAAATTTAAAAACCAAACCGTGCAAGGGCTCGATTTAAGACAAGCAAATATTTCAGGTTTAAATTTAACTTACTTAATAAATGCGTACACGGAGCTTAGTAAAAATAACATCTCGTTTTTTGAGCGCGCTGACTTTATGGATAAGCTAGCGGGTACTAATAAATTGCGCTTAGCTATTGAAGCAGGGCAATCAGAAGCGCAAATAAAACAAAGCTGGCAGGCGGGGCTTGCGCAATTTAAAGCGCAAAGAGCGCCTTACTTGTTATATAAATAAGGGCTAAGCATGTTTATTGCTGTAAAATATCAAAGGTGTGCTTATATCAAACAAGCATTTATAGCGGCATTGAGCTTTATTATTGTGGGTTGTAGTACACCACCTGAGCCTATTAGCTCGGTGCTACCACTTACAAAAAGCCAACTTGTAGAGCTGCCTAATGCACAAGTGGTTGTAACGTTTCCTGAGGTAAATCCAAGTAGCCGGTTTTATGTAAATAACCGAGGAACGTTTAAAGCTTACAAAGGGCGCGGGCAATTATTAATACAAAACCATAACGCACAAAGCGCCGATATTTACATTAATAATAACAAGCTCGACGTTAACCAACTAAGCGCCAACACCTTATACAATTACAGTTTGGCAAAAAATACTCACAACGGTGTTAATACCTTTAAAGTTGAAAATATTCTCCCTGCTGGCGCAAGTTTAACGCTGCGTTTTGCATTTCCTACTTTAAGCGATGAACCAAAAAAGCATATAGATTTTACTGAAGTAGACACATTAATTGAACGCGATGTTAAAGCAGGTTTTCCTGGGGCTGTGCTGGCCGTTGTTAAAAATGGCGAGCTAATAAAATTAACCGCCTATGGCGATGCAAAGCAATACCAGCAAAGTGATTTAATGCTACTACGCCCAGAGCCCATGCAAACTAATACTTTGTTTGATCTTGCCTCAAACACCAAAATATTTGCCACAAACTTTGCACTTATGAAATTAGTAAGTGAAGGGCTGTTAAATATTAATAAACCCGTGCAAAGCTACCTAAGCGAATATAAAGGCGAAGGGCGAGCAAAGCGCACAGTAAAAGACTTACTCACACACAGCGCTGGATACCCGCCAGTATTTGACTTTCATCGTAAAGATGGCAGCTACGGCGACGCGTTTTATTCGCAAAACAGTAAAACCACCAAACAGCTATTACTTACCAGCGTGCCTTTTAGTAGTAAATCATCTGGGCAGCATGTTTACTCAGATATTGATTACATGATTTTAGGCGTACTCATTGAGCGCATAACTGGGCAGCCCCTTGACGAATACCTAGAGCAGCAAGTGTACGCGCCATTAAAATTAACTAACACGTTATTTAATCCACTTAAAAAAGGCTTTAAGCCGCAGCAATTTGCAGCCACTGAGCTTAGCGGCAACACACGAGACGGGCGCATTAAGTTTGATAATGTTCGTACCACTGTTTTACAAGGCCAAGTGCATGATGAGCGCGCTTACTACTCACTTGATGGCGTAGCAGGGCATGCAGGGTTGTTTAGTAACGCTCACGACTTAGCCGTGCTTTGCCAGCTATTACTAAATAATGGCGGCTACGGCGATCAACAATTATTTAGTGCCAGTGCCTTAGCACAATTTTTAACGCCGCAAAGCAGCGATGAGACCTACGGGCTTGGCTTTAGGCTAGCTGGTAACAACCAAGCAAGGCGCTGGCACTTTGGCCCTTATGCAAGCGCGCAGGCTTATGGCCACACCGGTTGGACAGGCACAGTAACCGTAATAGACCCCGCTTACGACTTGGCTATTGTTTTACTTACCAATGCTCGCCATAGTGCAATTAAAGGCTCGCTAAAACGTTACGAATTTACAGGTAAACAATTTGAAACCGCGCAGTATGGATCGGTGGTGTCGCTTATTTATGAAGCGCTACTAAATCAATAAGCTATCGTATAGGTTAAAACGTACTAACAGCATTACTCTAAGTGATTTATTTACAGGTGACTTGAGTAAGCCAATCCATTAAGCTAAGCGGTTTACAAATCTAAGCCAGTTTATGCTGCTAGGCTTAACAAATAAGCGATAAAACGCGTACAAAGCGAGAGTGGCTCGCTAATAATTAAGGTTAACTTTTTATGCATTGGTATTCTATTTTACCGCCGCTAATTGCGATTGCTATCGTGTTTTGGCGAAAAGAAGTGATTATGGCGCTACTTGTTGCTGTTGCTTCTTCTGAGTTTTTACTTGCTTTTCAGGGCGAAGGTAATAGCTTGTTTGACACTTTTTTAAATACCATAGAACGTATTATTTCGGTTGCCAGCTCGCCAGGTAATACACGCATATTAATATTTAGTATTTTAATTGGTGCACTGCTTGCCTACATTCGCGAATCTGGCGGCGTTGCAGCAACTGTTAATATGTTAATGAACAAAGGTATTGCAAAAAGTAAGCGCCAAGTGGGCTTTTTAACCATGTTTACCGGCATTGCGGTGTTTATAGAATCTAACTTGAGCGTACTTACCTCAGGGATTTTATCGCGTGGCTTATTCGACAAATTTAAAATGAGCCGAGCGCGTCTAGCGTACATTATTGATAGCACCAGTGCGCCAGTGTGTATTTTAATACTGCTTAATGGCTGGGGTGCGTTTGTACTTGGTTTGTTAGGTAACTACGAGCTAGGTGAGTCGGCTGTATCGGTGTTATGGGGCAGCGTAGGGTATAACTTTTACGCCATAATTACCCTTGCCATTGTTTTTTATACCATCGCGTTTGATAAAGTGCATGGCCCAATGAAAGAAGCCGAAGAAAAACTAGAGCTTCAAACAACTGACTTAAAAGAAGAAGTAAAAGGCTCTAAAGCGCGTTACATGTTAATCCCGCTTATTACGCTTATTACCAGCATGGTTGGCTTTATGTATTACACCGGAAATGGTGTATTAGCAGAGGGCAGCGGCTCTAAATCAGTATTATATGCAACGGTTTTAGCCATTGTTGTCGCTTACTTTTTAATGATTGGCTCACGTAAATTTACGCATCATCAATTAGTTGATACCGGTTTTAAAGGTATGGGCGAATTAATGCCATTAGTCGCCATTGTACTGCTTTCGCTTACACTCGGCGCAAGCTTAAAAGAGTTGGGCACTGGCGTATTTGTAGCATCACTTGTTGGCGACTACTTACCTATTTACTTAATCGTACCTGTGCTGTTTTTAACTGGCGCGGTAATGTCGTTTACTACAGGTACATCGTGGGGTACTTTTGCTATATTAATCCCAATTGGTGTGCCACTTATTCAAGCGCTAGGTTTACCGCCGTCGCTTGTTGTTGGTGCTATTTTGGGTGGTGGTATATTTGGCGATCATTGCTCGCCTATATCCGACACCAGCGCTGTATCGGCTATTGCATCGGGGTGTGACTTACTCACCCACGTTAAAACGCAGCTACCGTATGCCTTATTTGGTGGTGGCCTTACGTTTTTAGCGTACTTAGTAACAAGCATTATTGTTTTGTAAAATTTGATTATTTAAATACTCAAAAGCCTGCTTATTGCAGGCTTTTTTGTTTTTAAATTAAGACCGAGCCGAGTAATACCAAGCTTAACGACGCTCTAGATATTAAATAAACTATTTAAATATAGACTTAAGTACCCGTATTTATATTTTTTAGGTTATTGTATAGCATGAGCTTTAAGCTTTTTAATAGCTATAAATTCTTACTTTTTAATACCAATTCGCTTAATTAAGTGATCTATTTTGAGGCTGAAAAACGTGTTGATAGCTAGGCAAAAAATTTGCTATTTAGTTGTTCTAAATGAGAATTTTTTAACGCCGGTAGCGACATGTTTAGCCCCGTAAAATGATTAAGTATTATTGCGGATTGGTATAACTCATATAAGGCTGTAAACCCACACTATGTTTGTAATTGATAATATCATTCTCGTTAGTGCCATTTTAATTTTACTTGGAGTGATCTCGAGCAAGTTATCTGCACGCGTTGGCTTACCAGTGCTGGTGCTATTTTTACTTGTAGGCATGCTCGCAGGTGAAGACGGTATTGCAGGTATATCATTCGACAACGCAGAGGCCGCGCATGCTCTGGGTACTCTCGCGCTTGCTATTATTCTATTTGATGGTGGCTTACAAACGCCCACCAGTTCAATTAAACAAGTGTGGAAACCCGCGTCTGCTTTAGCAACCATCGGGGTGTTATTTACTGCTGTAATTACAGGCCTTGTGGCCACTTATATTTTAGACCTGCCCATATTACAAGGTGTTTTACTGGGCGCCATTGTTGGCTCTACAGATGCCGCAGCAGTGTTTGCACTTTTACGAAGTGCGGGTATTCACTTAAATAAAAAGCTGAAATCGACCCTTGAAATAGAAAGCGCCTCGAACGATCCAATGGCCATTTTCTTAACGGTTGGTTTGCTCGAAATGCTCGTTAATGACATGCCAGTAGGGCTGGGTTTACTACAGTTATTTGCTCAACAAATGGGTGTTGGCGCTATTTGTGGTCTTTTAATTGGTAAAATATCGGTTTGGTTTATTAATCGCATTAAACTAAATGCATCGGGTTTGTATTTAGTGATGGTAACCGCATTTGGACTGCTTTCATTTGGCCTTTCTGCAACGCTCGGCGGCAGTGGATTTTTAGCTGTATTTATAACGGGTGTTATTTTAGGGAACAGTAAATTTGTATATAAACGCGGTATTTTTCTGTTTCATGACGGCTTAGCATGGCTTGGGCAAATAACCATGTTTGTTGTATTAGGCCTCCTTATTAATCCGTCGTCATTGGTTGATGTATGGTTAGAAGGACTGCTTATTGCATTGGCACTCATTTTTGTTGCTCGCCCATTAGCTGTAGCGCCTATTTTAAAACTGTTTGGCTTTAATAATCGCGAAACCTTATTTGTATCTTGGGTTGGCCTTAGAGGCTCAGTGCCCATTATTTTAGCTATATTCCCATTATTATTTGGCCTTTCAGGGGCTGAGCTTATTTTTAATGTCGTTTTTTTCGTGGTATTAATTTCAGCCACGTTACAGGGCTCAACAATGCCTTGGATGGCTAAAAAACTAAATTTAGTAGAGCCGCCGCCCGACCTAGCCGCTGCAACACTCGAAATTACAGCGCTAAACGATATTGATATTGAAATTGTAGAATACACTTTAAGTGACGTTTCTCGGGTTTCTGGGCGTAGCTTGTCACATGCTGCACTTCCTGAGAGTGTGGTTGTTGCTATGATCACACGAGGCCCGTCAATCATACCGCCACGAGGCTCAACTAAGTTAAAACCAAACGATCATTTATTTGTTGTTTTAAAACCAGATAACAGACCTTTTGTTGATTTAGTTTTTACAGCAACCGATAAAACAAACCATCAAGATAGCCACTTAGCCCACAACGAACTTAAAGTGAAAGGGGTAACGTTGGTAGGCGATATATTTTACTCTTACCACATGCAAATAGACGCCCCAGAAGAGATAAGCTTGGAAGAAGTAATTAATCAAAAGCTTTCAGGTGAAGTCAGTAAAGGCGCTATAGTTGTTATTGGTAATGTGCAAATACGCGTTATAACAATGGTACATACACGCATAGTTACCATTGGCTTAAAGTACTTAAACAATCCAGAAAAGCGACTTTTAAAGCAGTAATCATTAACAGAGATTTATTAAGCTGTACTAGCTCAGACTTGATCTGACAGTTACCCATTTTTCTAATGGTGACTGTTAGTTTAGATTTGAGCTAATACAATTTATATCAAAGATGAATACAACAAAATTACTAAAGAGCAATATCGTGATTTTATAGAGCTTTCCTCACCATTAGATTACATGGGCGATAGTTAACTATCTTTGTGCAGCGCGTAGCGCCTCTGTGTTCTCGGTGGTAATATTTATCTAAATTACCACCCACCTTAACTGAGCCAAACTAACCTAAGCCCCACATTGCCTAACCCCAGCTCCCGCATGTTTAAGCGCAATAATTTGCCCTCTGCCGTTATGCGCCATAGCCAGCATATCACCTTTGTTTATATTACTTTCTACCGCGTGTTTACCTTTTAAATCTCTCAATAATGACTGCTTAATTTGTACTAGTACCTCGTCATTACAGCTGGCTATGTACCAGTCGTTATCTACCTTTACGAGCGTGCCGTATTCTATGTGGCGTTGTTGGTGGCGGCGTAAATCGTTAGCTAATTGGCTATCGAGTGCGTGTTTTTGCTCTGTAAAGGTGCTTGCGTAGCTACCTGCTTGATTTATTTCGTGTGTTTTAATAATTGAATAGTCGTGAATGTCTATAGTGTTAAATACGCTATTAAGCACGGTTTTAGGCTCAGTATTTATTACGTTGTTATTATCAAACACAATAAAGGCGAACACACCGAGTGCGCAGGCAAGGCTGGTTAGCTGTAGCGTAAAACTAAACCTTGTGGGCTTTTTAGGCTTTGTGTGCGTGGCTGTATTAAGTAGCGCTTTTTGTTGATCGCTTGTAAGTGTTATGCGCTCTTTTCGCTCTTTGTAGTGTTGTGTGAGCTTTTGATCAAACGGCTCATCAGGCTTGTTCATTGTTTGCTCCTAATAAACGTTTAAGGTGTAGCTTGGCGTAGCGCAGCCTTGTTTTAATGGTCTCAAGGCTGCTTTGCGTTATAAGTTCTATGTCGGCAAGCGAAAAGCCTTCTTGTTGCAAGGTTACGGCTTCGCGCTGTACAAAGCTAAGTTGTTTTAGGGCGGCGTCGAACGCGTCGTAACTTATGTTTGAGCTGCCTATAGTTAAGCCACTTTCGCTTTTATCATTTTGTGCTGCTAAATGCGTGTTTTCGTCAAGCTCTACAAAGTGCTGTTGCCTGCGGTATTCGTCAATGAGTGTGTTGCGGGCAAGTTTAAATAACCACGCTTTGGGTGTGGTTTGTGCTTGGTAAAGGTGGCGTTTTTCGATTACTTTTAGCCATGTTTGTTGGCTTACGTCGTATGCTAAATGCGTATTAGATTGCGTAACAAGGTAGTGGTATAAGTCGTTACTGTAGAGGGCTATAAGCTGCTCTAAGTAACGATTGTCGCCACTTTTTGCGTAACTTGCCATGCAGTCCTTGCTTGGCGTTTCAAATAACCATGACTTAATACTTAGTAGCATAGGCGTTTAGTCCGTTAAATAGAGTTATCTAATTTAAAATCGAGCTGTACAGTTTGACCTGTTTGTAATTGTGCCACACCTTCAATTACTTTGGGGCGATATTTCCAGCGTTTAATGGCTCTTATTGCTTCGCGGTCAAAGGTACGTTTTGGCTCGGCGTTAATAACTACTGGGTCGATTACTTCACCGGTGGGCGAAATACTAAAGCTTAGTTGTACCCAACCTTCAATACCATCGCGCGCGGCTGTAGTTGGGTATTTAGGGTTTATGCGCACTATGGGGGTTGCATCCCCTGTAGGGCGATTAATGGTATTGTTAATGTCGCCACCAAAATCGTCAATTGTAACTGGCGTAAGGTCGCTAATTGCCAACACAGGATCGGCTGATGTATCAAGCGGTGGAGCTTTTTGCGGCACTTTAGGCATTGGCGGTGGCGGCTGTATTTTTTGTATATGCCTGACTTTTGAATCCTCAGGTGCCTGAAAAATCTCTACTATAATATCGCCCCCTGGTTTAACCGGTGCGCGTTGCTCGCCACTTATTAAATATTGCATAAACGCAAAAGCTGCAAAGGTCATTGCGGCGCCGCCGATAACGGCAGTCGATGTTTTAATAAATACTGGGTTGTTAGGTACTTCAAGTGTGTGCATAAGCCGCTCCAAATTTTATTGACCACTACTATTAGGGTGTTTTCAAAGCTATAACGGGTGGCAAATCAAAAAGGGGTGAAATAATTTTATAAAAAATGTGGGGTTTAGTTACAATAGCCATTCGCATTCTTTTACTTATTAACTTTTTAGGCTGTTATGCAACTCATTGAAATAAATAAAGCGCGTTACCGTAAACATTTAAACCGTGTTATTGCAGGATGCGGTATTGGTTTGGCTGTAGGCAGCTTGGCTATATCGCAAACGCTGATTGCTTTATTTCCTGATGAAAGTGGTAGCCACTTTCATTGGAACTTAATAGGCGTTGCTATTACAAGCGTTGGGCTTGCGTGGTTACTTAATAAATACCGTACACATAGCTTTATGACTGAAGTTGTTTATGTGTGGGAGCTTAAAAAAGCACTTAATAAAATAACCCGTAAAATGGCTAAGTTAAAAGCCGCTGGCCGTGAAGGTAATGCCGATGCGTTATTAGCGATTCATTATAGCTACGCGGGCTCTCGGTTATTGTGGCAACTAGACGATAACCTAATCACCATGGACGATTTAGCCATTAAACAAGCTGAGCTCGAATCTGTTGCAGCGCAACATAACGTAACGCTTAACGTTGAAGATTACGATGAAAGCATTTTAAAACAGTTTTAAAGCTTAGGTTTTTAAATTAGTGAGAGGAGCCTTAATGAAAAAAGTACTCATAGTGTGTTTAGGTAATATTTGTCGCTCGCCAACCGCAGAGGCGGTATTAAAAGCCCGTGCTAAAAAACTAGGTGTTAACGTTAAAGTTGATTCGGCAGGGACTATTGGTTACCACGAAGGTAAAACGCCTGATAGTCGCTCAATGGCAGCAGGGGAGAAGCGCGGTTACAGCTTTAAAGGTATTTATTCACGTAAAGTGCGTACAAGCGACTTTACTGAGTTTGATTTAATTTTAGCGGCCGATACGCAAAATTTAGCTGATTTAAAAGCCCAGTGCCCTGAGCATCTACAGTACAAATTAGCGCTGTTTTTAGAATATGGCGAGCAAGCCCAAAGCGCTATTCCCGATCCCTATTACGGCGGCGATGATGGCTTTGAAAATGTGCTCAATTTAATAGAAGCGGCTAGCGATAAAATACTCGCTAAAATTTAATCCCGATTTTATTACTAAAGCTAAATTTAACGAGCTTTTAGTCGTATTGCATGGTGTCCCTAAAGTAAGTACATTTTATACTTACTCAAAGGGAACTTTATGAAAATAAAAATATTACTACTCACTTTATCTATCGCTTCTTGTTCTACTTTTGCTAATGATGTTAGTTTTTCGATTGGGGGTGGCTATCCTTACTTAGTTATTCCTGAGGTATCTTTATCGGCTAACGACGACACACAACGCTGGTATGCAAACTATAAACTAGGCCTTGATGATGGGTTTTCTGCCGGTTTTGAACAAGCAGTTAGCGATAATAAAAAACATGCTTTTGGCGTACTTGTGGGCGCTATTGGTGCAAGAGATACAGACCAAGAGTGCGAAAGTTCAACTAATGATGTAGCAACTGACTTTGCTAATACGCTAGGTTGTGTAATTGGCGGTATTTTTGATGAAGAAACAACAAACGGTATAGGGCTTACGTACAGCTACAACTTTAATGGATTGAACAGCGCTGGTTTTAGATTAGAGCTAGATGTGGGCTACGGTAAAGCAAGCGATAGCAATGAAAAAAGAGCCGATGGCGGAATTAGCGTAAGTTATGAATTTTAACTACGTAGAATTTGTATTAGTTGGTATTAAAAAAGACGCTTAAAGCGCCTTTTTTAATGAGCCGCTTTTAGTGGCGGTTAATTTTAAAGTCGAGTTGTACCTGAGAAATAGCGCTAACAGGTTTGCCATTTTCAAACTTTGGCGCGTAACGCCATTGCTCAAGCGCTGCTTTGGCTGATTTTTCAAATGCGCTGCCGCCTTCTGAGCTAAGTACTTTTGGGTTTTTTACAAAGCCAGCTGCGTCTACCTCAAACTCCATAACAACGCTACCATCGGTACTAAATCTGGCTTTGTTAACTGGGTATTTAGGATTAACACGATAGAGTGGTGTTTGCTCTTGCGATTCTTTCCATGGCACCATTTGAGCGATAGCTAGGCAATGTTTAGTTGCTTCTTCGCTTTTACCTTGCTTTTCGTACAGACCTACAAGCTTTGAATGAGCTGTTAGCTCTGCACTGTGATCAAAGTTTAAGTTACTATCGAATACAGTAACTATACGATTTAGCCTTTCAATCGCTTGATTGTATCTTTTACGACCCTCTGCGAATGAGGCCATTAAAAAATCGGCTTTTATGCGCTCTAGTGAGTTTTCAGGTAAGTTTTCTTGGTAGTATTCGTCGGCCTCTTCTAGGTAGTTTTTAGCCTCACGATATTTTTTAGAACTAAACTTTTTAGCCAGTAGCGTTGCAGCTTCAAGTTTCATGTCGGCTACAAACTTAGGGTTATTTTGTGTTTTAGCTATACCTATTACTTGTTCTAAAAAGTTAGCTGCTTTGTAAGCTGATGTTGTGTAGTTAGCTTTTCCGAGCAGTGCATCAACTGTTTCTATTGATTGTTTGCCGTGATTAGCCGCTAAAATAGTATGTGCTTCATCATAAAGTGCAAAACGTTGTTCGTATAGCTCATCGCCGTAGCCTTTAATAGCTTTAGCGTAGTTAATAGCTAAGTTAGCAGTATTGTCGTCGCTTTTACCGTAAACGGCTTTACCTGATGTGTAAGCAAGTTTGGCAGCTTGTTGTACGTTTTCGTCTGCTTTAACTGCTGCTAAATAGCTTTGGTATGCTTGGTTAAATACCGTTTGAGGATCGCTTGCTTGGCTGGCGAATGCTGTAGTGCTTAAAGTTGTTGCGCTTAAAGTTGTTGCGCTTAAAGCAGACAAACTTAAACCGATAAATAAAGCGAGTTGCTGACGTTTCATAATAATCCCTATCGTTGTTTAAAATACAAAATACCAAACGTGCCTGTAGGTGTCACTGATTAAGGTAAATCAACGTAAATAATATTGGCGGTTATTTGTATTAATTTATTGCTTAACAATCATTGAAAATAACGCCTGTCGTCGCCATATATTTGCCATAAACAGTCTTGTACTACGGTGTATTTATCCTATTTTGTGATACTATCACTTTATTGTCGTGTCGTAGTTATTTAAATATTTGGATTTGTCGTGGCGCAAGTAAGAGCAAGAGTCCAGCTTAAAGTTGGCAGAAATAGTGATATCCCTGCAGAAATAATCTCATTTACTGATTTAAAAGATGGTAAAGAACATATTGCTATGGTGTTTAATAACGCCGATACAGAGCAAGATGTACCGCTAATTCGTATGCATTCAGAATGCTTAACGGGTGATGTATTTTACTCATCGCGTTGTGATTGTGGTGAGCAGCTAAATGAATGTATTGAAATGATGCACGAGCAAGGCGGTATTTTATTGTATTTACGCCAAGAAGGCCGTGGCATTGGTTTATACAACAAAATAGACGCTTACGTATTGCAATCGCAAGGTATGAACACCTACGAGGCTAATAATCATTTAGGCTTTGCTGATGATTTACGTGACTTTTCGGATGCAGTATTAATGCTCAATGCGCTTAATTTAAGTCACGTTAAATTAATGACTAATAATCCTAAAAAGCTTAATGCATTAAAAGATGCCGGTATTAATGTTGACTCGGTTGTGGGCACGCATGCGCACATTAAAGCGGGTGTTGCGGGTAATAAATCGTACCTAGAAACAAAAATTAAGCATGGCGCGCATATGTTAGATATTAAGAAAATTAAAAAACCTTAATCATTTAATTACGTTTCGTCTATTAATCCCCCCTCACGCCAAGTTATACTTGGCGTGTTTCGTTTTAAATTAAGAGCAAGTATGTCTACACAATTACGAATTTTTAAAGCCGATGCAGGTCTAAAGTGGTTAAAAGCCGGGTGGCTTATTTTTAAAACCCAGCCAGCAACCTTTATTTTTATGCATTTATTTATTGGCATTGTAGGGCTGCTGTCTTTATTTTTACCGCTGCTGCAAGTAGTAGCAGCACTCGCTACGCCATTTTTAACAGCAGGGTTTTACCAAGCGGTGCTTAGTAAGCAACAGGGCGGAAAAATTATGCTAGCCGATATTCTCAAGCCATTTACGGCTAAAGGAAATCGTTTAGGGTTATTACGCTTAGCACTTTACCAAATGGGTGCGGGTATTTTAATGGCGTTACTTGCTAATGGCTTATTTGCCGATGCAGTGGCTGTTATGAGCCAACCAGGACTTGATCCAAACGTAGCACTTGAACAAATGCTTGAGAGTATTTCGGGCGCGAATGTAATTTTATTTTTTATGGCAATGCTAATTTATTTAACGGCATTTGCGTACGCTGTGCCACTTGTTTATTTTAGTAAAGAAACACGCATTTTAACGGCGCTTAAAAAATCGTTAATGGTGTTTTATCATAACATTTTGCCACTTGGCGTTTTTGGCCTTATTTGCGCATTATTTATGGCGCTTTCGATGTTCTTATCGTTCTTACCACTGTTGATTTTAATGCCGATTTGCTACATTAGCTTTTTTGTATCTTATCAAGCCATTTTTATGCCTGTTGTACCATTAAGTGACGACATTAATGTTAAGCCACTTAGCAGTGAAACAAGCGGACGTTTTGACGCTTAATGGATGATAAATTAAAGCAAAAACTAAAAAACTATGTACTTTGGTTACTAGGGCGCCAAGAATATTCGCGTCGTGAGTTAACGCTCAAATTACAGCAAAAAGAAGCGACAGAAGAGTTTATTGAAACGCTGCTTGATTGGTGCGAAAAGCACAATTTTATTAACGAGCAGCGATACTGTGAAGGCTTTGTAAGAAAACACATATTTAAATGCCACGGGCTTAAGCGAATACAAAGCGAAGCTATGGGCAAAGGGATTGATCGTTCGCTACTTGAAATGGTAGTTGAAGAGCTTGAAATAGATTGGTTTGAGCTTGCGCAGGATGCGTACAATAAAAAATATTCGAATACACCGCCAGATCTCGATTACAAAGATAAAGCTAAGCGCGTGCGCTACTTAATGTATCGGGGTTTTAGCTACGATGAAATTAATTTTGCAATGCAAGCACAGTAAATACAGGTGAGACTTTCAAATGCAGCACATGACTACCGCACAAATTAGGCAACAGTTTTTAGACTTTTTTGCCAGCAAGCAACATCAAATAGTACCTTCTAGCTCGCTTATACCGGGTAACGATGCCACGTTGTTATTTAATAATGCCGGCATGGTGCAATTTAAAGATGTATTTTTAGGCGCAGAAAGCCGCCCTTATACACGTGCGACAAGCTCGCAGCGTTGTGTACGTGCTGGCGGTAAGCATAACGATTTAGAAAACGTAGGCTACACTGCTCGCCACCATACATTTTTTGAAATGTTAGGTAACTTCAGCTTTGGCGATTACTTTAAGCAAGACGCGATTAAGTTTGCGTGGGAGTTTTTAACTGAGGTTGTTAAATTACCTCAAGAAAAACTGCTTGTTACTATTTATCACGATGATGAAGAAGCGTTTGAGTATTGGTCAAAAGATATTGGCTTAAGTGAAGATCGTATTATTCGTATTGCGACCTCAGATAACTTTTGGTCTATGGGCGATACCGGTCCATGTGGTCCGTGTTCTGAAATATTTTATGACCATGGTGAGCATATTTGGGGCGGACCTCCGGGCACTCCAGAGGAAGACGGCGACCGTTTCATCGAAATTTGGAACCTTGTATTTATGCAATACAACCGTCAAAGCGACGGTACAATGTTGCCTCTACCTAAGCAGTCTGTTGATACGGGAATGGGCCTTGAGCGTATTTCTGCAATTTTGCAGGGTGTGCATTCAAACTACGAAATCGATTTATTCCAAGGCTTAATTGCAGCAGCTGCAAGTGTAACTAACGCGCAAGATATGGACGATAAGTCACTACGCGTAGTGGCGGATCATATTCGTTCGTGTGCGTTTTTAATCTCTGACGGTGTTATGCCATCTAACGAAGGGCGTGGCTATGTACTACGTCGTATTATTCGTCGTGCTGTGCGCCACGGTAATAAGTTAGGTGCGCAAGGTTCGTTTTTCTATAAGTTAGTTGCTGCGCTAATTGAGCAAATGGGTCAAGCGTACCCAGAGCTTGCTAAGCAACAAGAAATTATCGAAAAGGTATTACGCATTGAAGAAGAACAGTTTGGTAAAACACTTGAACGTGGCTTAGCTATTTTAGAAGAAAGCTTAAGTGACCTTAAAGGCGATATTATACCGGGCGACTTAGTATTTAAACTTTACGACACGTATGGTTTTCCAGCTGATTTAACGGCCGATGTTGCGCGTGAGCGCCAGATGACGATTGATCATCAAGGCTTTGAAGAGTGCATGGCTGTACAACGTAAAACAGCGCAACAAGCGGGTAAGTTTGGTGCTGATTACAACGAGCAATTAAAATCAGAAAAGCTTACTGAGTTTAAAGGCTACGACAGCACGCACCATAGCGCGACAGTGGTAGAAATTTTTGCCGGTGGCGAAGCTGTTCAGTTATTAGAAGATGGTCAACAAGGTATTGTAGTATTAGACCGCACACCGTTTTATGCTGAATCAGGCGGCCAAACAGGCGACACGGGTACTATTACAGTTGCTGGTGGCGAATTTAATGTTACTAATACCACTAAACTTGGTAATGCTTTTGCTCACCACGGTACTGTACAAGGGCGTATTGGCGTTAACGATAAAGTGGATGCGACTATTGATGATGTACGCCGCGATAGCATTAAGAAAAACCACACAGCTACACATATTTTACACGAAGCACTACGCCAATTATTAGGCGACCATGTAGGCCAAAAAGGCTCACTTGTTCAGCCTGATCGTTTACGTTTTGACTTTTCGCACTTTGAAGCGGTTACAAAAGATGAGCTACGTGAAATTGAGCGTGTAGTTAATGACGAAATTCGTCGTAACTTTGCACTTAATACTGAGCTTATGGCTATTGATGATGCTAAAGCGAAAGGTGCTATGGCGTTGTTTGGCGAAAAGTATGATGACGAAGTACGCGTAGTTACTATTGGTGACTACTCTATTGAGCTTTGTGGTGGTACTCACGTTGAGCGCGCAGGCGATATTGGTTTATTTAAAATAGTATCTGAAAGCGGTATTGCAGCAGGCGTTCGCCGTATTGAAGCGGTAACTGGTGCTGATGCAGTTGCTTATGTTAGCGAGCAAGAGCAACAATTACATGATGTAGCTGCTTTAGTTAAAGGCGATAGCGCATCGGTACTTGAAAAAGTTACTGCGTTACTTGAAAAGTCTAAAGGTCTTGAAAAGCAAATTGCGCAACTTAACGATAAGTTAGCAAGTGCAGCTGGCGCGTCTTTACTTGACTCGATTGTTGAAATTAACGGCGTTAAGCTACTTGTAGCAAACGTTGAAGGTACTGAATCTAAAGCGCTTCGCGGTATGGTTGACGACCTTAAAAACAAAATTGGCTCAGGTGTTATTGCACTGGGTGTTGCCAGTGGCGACAAAGTAAGCCTAATTGCTGGTGTAACTAAAGACTTAACAGGCAAAGTAAAAGCCGGTGAGTTAGTTAACCACATGGCAGGCCAAGTAGGTGGTAAAGGTGGCGGCCGTCCAGATATGGCACAAGCCGGTGGTAGTGAGCCACAAAACCTTGCTGCTGCACTAGATAGCGTTACAGCTTGGTTAACTGAGCGTACTTAAGCCTAAGTGGCGCTTATTGTTCAAAAATTCGGTGGCACTTCGGTCGGCTCAATAGAGCGAATTGAAGCGGTCGCCGACCTTGTTGTAAAAACCAGACAACAAGGACATCAAGTGGTTGTGGTGCTCTCGGCTATGTCGGGAGAAACCAACCGCTTAATTAATCTCGCCAAACAAATTGATACTCGCCCGAGTAGCCGTGAACTAGATGTACTTATTAGCACCGGAGAGCAGGTTTCTGTATCACTACTTGCTATGGCTATTATAAAACGTGGCCACTCTGCTGTGAGCCTATTAGCCGATCAAGTCAATATTTTAACCGATAACATGTTTGGTAAAGCTCGTATTGCAGAGGTTGCTGCTACGCGTTTAAAGCATGAGCTTGAGCATAATCGTATTGCTATTATTGCTGGGTTTCAGGGGCGTGATGTTGAGGGCAACATTACAACGCTTGGGCGCGGCGGCACAGATACATCGGCTGTAGAAATAGCAGCGGCTATAAAAGCTGACGAATGCCAGATCTATACAGACGTTGACGGCGTATATACTACAGATCCTCGTGTTGAACCTAACGCGTGCAGAATGAGCCAAGTTACCTTTGCCGAAATGCTAGAACTGGCAAGTTTAGGGGCGAAAGTTTTGCATATTCGCTCAGTAGAAGCCGCAGGAAAACATAATGTGCCACTTAGGGTGCTTTCGAGTTTTAATCCCGATGAAGGTACATTAATAAGTTTTGAGGAGAACGATATGCCAAGCAAGGTTGTATCGGGGATTGCGTTTAATCGTGACGAATGTTTAATTAAGGTACAAGGTGTGCCAACGGGCACGCAATATCTTTCAAAAATATTGAAACTTTTTGCCGAAAATGGCATCGAAATAGATATGATTAATCAAGTTAATCATAACTTTGAAAAAATAGACTATGCTTTTACTGTGCACTCGAATGATTATCTGCAAGCACTTGAATTATTGAGTGAAGATCAAGCTCAGCTCAGTGCTCAAAATATAAGCGGGTTGCAAGCAGTAGCTAAAGTTTCTGCTGTTGGCATGGGTATGAAATCACATTCTGGTGTCGCTAGTTTATTTTTTGATGCATTAGCGCAGGAAAATATTAATGTGGTTTTAGTCTCGACTTCAGAGATTAAAATTTCAGTTTTAATAGATGAAAAGTACTTAGAGTTGGCTGTTCGTGCATTACACAAGGCATTTTTAACAGAAAATGGATAGATTGCGAGTTTTTACTTACTTTTCAGTCTAATTTTCATTAGTATGTTTAAGCGGAATCTTATAATTTTTATTGGAACATGGGAGCAAGAGAATGCTAATACTAACTCGTAGAGTAGGTGAAACCCTAATGATTGGTGACGAAGTAACAGTTACTGTTCTAGGTGTTAAAGGAAATCAAGTTCGAATCGGTGTTAATGCACCAAAAGACGTATCAGTGCATCGTGAAGAGATTTACATGCGCATACAAGCTGAAAAGTCGAACCCTAATCCGGGCAATGCTTAATCAACACGTATACGTAGTTGAGTAATTAACTCAACTAGACTAAAAGCCACTCACTGAGTGGCTTTTTTGTTTATAAAAGCGAGTGTTTCAGGATTAAGTATTTGTTTTGATATGTACTGCATACCACTTTTATTTTTAATAATAATACCTTGCTGGGTGTCTATTACTTCGCTTATATTTTGCCATTCTAATTTATAGCTTTTGTAATGATTAGCAGATTTAATACCTTCTTCATCAAAGGTAAGTGTTACCTCAGAGCCTGATGCTCTGCTGAGCATTTGTCTGGTTACCCACCATGGTCTGCGATAGTAAAAAGCGACGCATTCGAGTACCGCTAACATGATCATAAACGATCCTAAGTAATGATCGTCTAAAACATAAATGCCAAATAAACCAAGCGCAACTAGCAACACAAGTAAAAAGTATTTAGGTTTTGCACGTTTACTATAAGGGAGTGACTCATCAAAACACTCGTAAAAGTAGGGTTTATCTAATGTGTAGGTGGTTGTGAATGCCATTTTGCCTTGCTTTAAATATCGTTTTTTTTATTTTAACAAGCTAACTGCTAAATGAGCAGCTTTATAGTTAGTGATTTTATTACTGGCACAAAAAAACGGCTCGAAAGCCGTTTTTTTTAGCGGTACAAGAAGAATTAACAGTTAGTTTCTTCAGCGTTCACGCCTTCTTTAACATTTTCACATGCATCTTCAACAGAGTTTTGCACATCAGTTACTGCTTCGTCGATACGTTCGCCAGCATCTTCTGCATGGTTGTCTTCACAACCCATCATGAAAAAACCTGCAAATACTGCGATTAGTGCTGCTTTTAAAGTTGTAGAGTTCATAGTGTAATTCCTTGTAAGTATTAATTAAATTTTAGTGTTTGTTAGTTGAATGCTTTATCTACCTGGGTGATTTACCACGTAGTGCACCTGAAACTAATGAAATCACTAAAAGTACTAAAAAGATAAAAAATATAATTTTTGCTATACCAGCTGCGGCACCTGCGATGCCACCAAAACCTAACACTGCAGCGATTAAAGCAATAACTAAAAATGTAATTGTCCAGCGTAACATTGTTTTCTCCTTGGTTATCAAATTTGCTCATAATAACTAATGCCAGTTATATGCCAAAGTTTATTTGGTATAAATATCAATTGGTTATGGTTTTTCGCTGTTGTTCTAGTTATTAGTTGGTTAGTAACTTTTACGCTTTGTTATGTAAGTTATTCACACTGTTGCAAATAACTGCTAAATGTTCACTAAATAAACTTATTTTGGTAAGACCAATTAACAATTGATGTGTGGCTTTGCACTTTATATTAAGAATTAGTGTTTATTTTTACTTAGCTTGATAGTTAATTAACAAATTCCATATAACTATTAGCTATAGTCGTTATTTCTTGTATGTATTGTAGAGCGCGTGATTGCTGAGTTATAGCATGTAAATTAATTGAGTGTTATGTTGTTTATTGTTTAATTGGTTTTACCAATTTACAAGATGTAGACAAAGCGATTAGTTTTGTTATTATCCAGTGAATAAATATTTAATTAAATCGATTTTTTATTTTCGATATGGGTTTCAAGGGGAGAAAAATGGATATAGGTGCTCTACTCACAACGGCTGGTAACTTAATGCTTACTGGCATGGTTGGGGTGTTTGTATTTCTGTCGATATTAATTGGTGCAGTAACGCTTATGTCTAATTTGGTGACGCGCTTTAGCGAACCTGACGTGGCGACACCAGTTAAATCACCATCTTTTAAATCTCAAGGTGTGCCTAATGAGCACATCGCTGCTATTAGTGCTGCCATTGCTCAGTACAAATTAAATAATAAATAAGAGGCACACACATGGCTAAATTAAAATTAACAGAATTGGTATTACGCGATGCTCACCAATCATTATTAGCAACGCGTATGCGCCTAGACGATATGCTACCGATTGCTAGCAAATTAGACGATGCGGGTTATTGGTCTATTGAATCGTGGGGCGGTGCTACATTTGACTCGTGTATTCGTTATCTAGGCGAAGATCCTTGGGAGCGTATTCGTGCACTTAAAAAAGCGATGCCTAATACTAAACAGCAAATGCTATTACGCGGTCAAAACTTATTAGGTTACCGCCATTACGCTGATGACGTAGTTGAAAAATTTGTAGAACGTGCACATAAAAATGGCGTTGACGTATTTCGTATATTTGATGCAATGAACGATGTTCGCAATCTAGAAACAGCTATTAAAGCGGCTGTAAAAGTAGGCGCTCACGCTCAAGGTACTATTTCGTACACAGTTAGCCCAGTTCATACACTTGATATGTGGCTAACTCTTGCAAAGCAGCTTGAAGATATGGGTTGTCACTCAATTTGTATTAAAGATATGGCGGGTTTATTAAAGCCGTACGATGCTGAAAAACTAATTAAAGCACTTAAAGAAACTGTATCTATTCCAATTGCTATGCAGTGCCACGCTACAACAGGTTTAAGTACTGCTACTTACCAAAAAGCAATTGATGCTGGTATTGATATGCTCGATACCGCTATTTCATCAATGAGTATGACTTATGGACATTCTGCAACTGAAACTATTGTATCGATAGTTGAAGGGACTGAGCGTGATACTGGGCTTGATTTAAACCACCTAGAAGAAATTGCTGCTTACTTTAGAGATGTACGTAAAAAATATGCGGCATTTGAAGGTAGCTTAAAAGGGGTTGATGGGCGTATTTTACTAGCTCAAGTACCTGGTGGCATGCTTACAAACATGGAAAACCAACTTAAAGAGCAAGGCGCAGCCGATAAGCTTAATGAGGTTTTACTTGAGATCCCACGTGTACGTGAAGATCTTGGCTTTTTACCTTTAGTAACACCAACGTCGCAAATTGTTGGCACTCAAGCGGTACTTAATGTGCTAACGGGTGAGCGTTATAAAACAATTACTAAAGAGACTGCTGGCGTATTAAAAGGTGAATATGGCTTAACACCAGCACCAATGAATAAAGAGCTACAAGAGCGCGTGCTTGATGGAGCGGAAGTTATTACTTGTCGCCCTGCTGATAACATTGCACCTGAGCTTGCAACGCTTGAAGCTGAGTTATTAAAAGAAGCACAAGAGCAAGGTTTAACACTTGCTGATGATCAAATTGATGACGTATTAACTTATGCATTATTCCCACAAGTTGGTTTGAAGTTTATTAAAAACCGCAACAACCCAGATGCATTTGAGCCAGTACCTTCTGTTGAAGATAAAAGCAGTAAAGCACCTTCTAAATCAGTTTCAAATAGTAACAAAGTGAAGGCTGAGCAGTACAGTGTAAAAGTAGATGGTAAAGTTTATGACGTAGTCGTAGCGCAAGGTGGTGAACTTAAAGAAGTAACATTAAAAGACTCTGAGCACATTCCTCAATCTGCTTCGGTTGCATCAGGTGAAACACTTAACGCGCCTCTAGCCGGTAATATTTTTAAGATTAAAGTAAAAGCTGGGCAAGTTGTTAACGAAGGCGATGTAGTGATTATTATGGAAGCCATGAAAATGGAAACTGAAATACGCGCTACGCATACCGGAACAATTGCTGAAGTGTTAGTTAGTGAAGGCGATGCTGTAACTACCGGCGACGCTATGATTGCATTAGCTTAGGAGTAAATAGAGGATGGAAGGTATTTTAAACCTCTGGAATGCGACAGGCATTGCTAACTTTACAATCCCATCGTTAATAATGATTGCGGTAGGGTGTTTATTACTGTTTTTAGCGATAGCTAAAGGCTTTGAACCACTATTATTACTACCTATTGGTTTTGGTGCAATTTTAACAAATGTACCAGTGGCAGGTTTGTCAGACCCAGGTGGGCTTTTGTACTACGTTTATTATGTGGGTATTGATACGGGGATTTTTCCGCTGTTGATATTTATGGGAGTAGGGGCGCTGACCGACTTTAGCGCACTTATTGCAAACCCACGTATGTTGTTATTAGGTGCGGCTGCACAGTTTGGTATTTTTGCTACATTGTTTGGCGCTATATTACTTAACTATGTGCCAGGTTTTGAATTTACTCTACAGGACGCATCGGCTATAGCCATTATAGGTGGTGCCGATGGGCCAACAGCAATATTTTTAGCATCAAAACTGGCACCTGATTTACTAGGCGCAATAGCAGTAGCTGCGTATTCATATATGGCACTTGTGCCAATTATTCAGCCGCCAATTATGCGTGCACTAACAACCCCAGAAGAGCGTAAAATAAAAATGCCAGAGCTTCGCAAAGTATCTAAAAAGGAAAAGATTATTTTTCCACTTATGGTGCTTAGTTTAACGGCTATGTTTTTACCGGCTGCTATACCGCTGGTAGGTATGTTTTGTTTAGGTAACTTAATGCGAGAGTCGGGTGTTGTTGATAGATTAAGTAACAGTGCTCAAAACGAAATCATCAATGTTACAACTATATTTTTAGGCTTAGCTGTTGGTTCAAAGCTTGCTGCAGATAAGTTTTTAACTGTTGAGACGATTGGTATTTTAGTGCTTGGCGCACTGGCTTTTGCAATTGGTACGGCATCTGGCGTATTTATGGCAAAAGGACTTAACCGAATATCTAAAACGCCTATAAATCCATTAATTGGGGCGGCAGGTGTATCGGCTGTGCCAATGGCGGCACGAGTAGTTAATAAAGTTGGCCTTGAAAGTAACCCACATAACTTTTTACTTATGCATGCAATGGGACCCAACGTAGCGGGTGTACTTGGTAGTGCAGTTGCTGCGGGTATTTTATTAGCACTTGTTGGCTAAAAATGTAATTTAAAATAGATTAACCATTAAGCGCAGTTTACTGCGCTTTTTTTTTGTTCTTAATTTGTTCACCGCTAAATGGTTTCTTGTTCAGCACTTTTTGTTTACAGTAACAGCTCTTCAACATTTTAAGGATAGTTATCATGCTTCACACGCCTTTAGCAAAGCACTTGCCTCACGTTAGTAAACTAGTATTTGGATGTATGGGTCTTGGCGGCGGTTGGAATAAAGACGCAATCACTGATGCACATGTTAAGCAAGCTCATGAGTGTATAGATAACGCCATTGAAGGCGGTATTAATTTTTTTGACCATGCTGATATTTATACTTTTGGTAAAGCAGAGCAGGTTTTTGGTAAAGCATTAAGTGAGCGGCCAGAGCTTAGAGAGCACATGTATATTCAATCTAAGTGTGGGATTCGATTTGAAGATGACTTAGGGCCAAAGCGCTATGATTTTTCCCCAAAGTGGATTGAGCAATCAGTTGAAGCATCATTAAAACGATTAAATACAGACTATTTAGACGTACTTATGCTGCATCGCCCTGATCCACTCATGGAAGTTAACGAAATTGCTCGTATATTTAGTTGCTTAAAAGAAAGCGGTAAAGTGCGCAATTTTGCAGTATCGAATATGCAGCAGCACCAAATGAACTTTTTACAGCACGCACTTGATATGCCGATTGTGGCTAACCAAATTGAGGCTAGTTTACAAAAACATCAGTTTGTTGATGAAGGTGTATATGCCGGTAACAGTGACGGTAAAGATCTTAATTTTACACCAGGTAGTATTGAGTACTGTCGACATTTTGAAATCCAAATTCAAAGCTGGGGTAGTTTATGCCAAGGCTTGTACAGCGGTAGTGATTTATCAAACGCATCTCAGGCAGATATAAACACCAGTCTTTTAGTTAATAAGCTGGCTGCACTTTATGAAACCTCTGCTGAGGCAATTGTACTTGCATGGTTGCTTCGCCATCCCGCATCTATTCAGCCAATTATTGGAACAACTAATGCTAAACGGATTAAAGCCTCTTGTGATGCTGTAAACGTAGAGCTAACTCGTGAGCATTGGTATGCACTTTATGTAAGCGCTAAAGGCCACGAATTACCATAAGTAGGGCGTTAATATGAACATATTCGTTATTTTAATTGGTTTGTTGCGCTGGCGATACTTATACCATTACTTGAAAAATATCAAAGTAAAATAGGGCTTGATGGCGCAACCAAATACAGTAAATATATTTGGCCGCTAGTGATGGTATCTTTAGTTATTCAGCTCATTTATGTATTAATGAATTGATGGTTTATAGCGTATACAAAAAAGCCTTTGCGGATTTAACCTGCAAAGGCTTTTTTAATGTTTATTAATAAGCTTTATTTTAGTGCTAACTGTAGCTCGCGATTGCGCTCAAGTTGGGCAATAAAGTTATCTGCAATCGGTTTAAACTTAGCAAGTTCTGAGCGAGGTAATGGCTCTGACTTAGGAAGCTTAACGGTTTTAGGATTACGATGAACGCCATTTACTAAAAACTCATAGTGTAAATGCGCCCCAGTAACACGACCAGTAGAACCTACAGTACCAATTTGTTGGCCCTGTTTAACTTTTTGGCCTGTTTTAACTAGTTTCTTATTTAGGTGTAAGTACTTAGTTACATATTGTGTGCCATGGCTGATAAATACGTAGTTACCGTTGTACTTGCTGTAACCCGCTTTAACTACCTTACCGTTACCTGATGCGACTACTGGTGTGCCAGTGCGTGCTGCAAAGTCGATACCACGGTGCGCTCTAACTTGCCCAGTAACAGGATGAAGTCGCTTAGGATTAAAGCTAGAACTAATATACTTAAAGCTTACAGGTGCACGTAAAAATGCTTTTTTCATGCTACGCCCTTCAGGCGTATAAAAATTGCCGTCGGTATGGCGAATCGCTGCAAAGCGCTGACCTTGGTTTACAAATTCAGCGGCAATAATTTTACCGGTACCAATAAACTCGCCATCAACATAATGAGACTCGTAAATTAAGCCAAATACATCGCCTTTACGAATGTCGTTTGCAAAATCAACATCCCAACCAAATATGTCAGCAAAGTTCATTATTTGGCGTTCGCTTAAACCTGCTGCAATTGCTGAAGTCCAAAAATTGTTAGATATTTCGCCGCCAGCGGTTTTGGTTAGCGTTTCAATTTCTTTGCTATCAATAGCTGTATCGTAATTACCTTCTTCGTTTAAGGTAACAAATAAAGTATCGGTTTTTGAAATCACATAGCGCAGTTGAGCTAAGGAGCCATCTTCAGCTGTCGCAAAACTAAGTATTTCACCTGGGTGAATTTTAGTCAGCTTGCGAGTCTCAGCATTAGTGTTAATTAGTTTATGAAGCGTTTGAGCCGAAAAACCAGCACGCTTAAAGATAATTGCTAAATTGTCGCCATTTTTAACTTTATGATCGACAAAGTCGTATTCTGGTAACTTTTCTGCTGCTTGCTCTGAATTTAACTCAGTTAATTTTTCGTTGTTATCAACTTTAACTTGTAACTCATAGCGCTTACCAATTTCTAGTGCATTTGCACTATTGTCTTTGGATGCAGTGGCTTTTTCAGAAGGAAGAAAGGCTAAGCCAACAATAGCAGAAACCAAACCTAGAATAAGCAATTTGTGTTTTTTGGGGAGCGTGTGAACCACGTGAACCATAACGTGCCTTTTTCTGCTGTCAAGATAATAAATACATAATATTGCAGGATATACTTAATAATGTACGAATACTAGTGTTTTGTAGATTTAAACTGACCTTAAACTACGCTAAAATCGGGCTTAGAAAGCCTTTTTTAACGCTCTACCTAGCTAAGACTCAATTGATTTAGTTTAGTTGCATGAATCACTTAAAAAGTTGTTTTAATTAGGTAGAAATTTGTTATGTTAGCTACATCTATTTATTCGGTTTAAACCTTTATTAAACCGTGACTACGCAAGTAACTAGTCGCCCCTTCGTCGGCAGAATTTTGGAGTAATACACAGTGGATTTACAAACCGCTCTAGCAGAGATAAAACGCGGTGCAGAAGAAATATTAATTGAAGACGAACTAGTTGAAAAACTAAAGTCGGGCAAGAAGCTAAAAATAAAAGCAGGCTTTGATCCTACAGCGCCTGATTTACACTTAGGACACACTGTACTAATTAATAAAATGAAAACCTTTCAGGATTTAGGTCATGAGGTTATTTTCTTAATTGGTGACTTTACTGGCATGATTGGTGACCCAACGGGGAAAAACGTAACGCGTAAACCACTTACTCGTGAAGACGTACTAGCCAATGCCGAAACATATAAAGAACAAGTATTCAAAATTCTAGATCCTGCTAAAACCACTGTTGCATTTAACTCTACTTGGATGGAAAAGTTAGGCGCTGCAGGCATGATTAAACTTGCTGCAAACCAAACCGTAGCACGTATGCTTGAACGTGATGACTTTAAAAAGCGTTATGGAAGCGGCCAACCAATTGCAATTCATGAGTTTTTATATCCACTGGTACAAGGTTGGGATTCGGTTGCACTAGAGTCAGATGTTGAACTAGGTGGTACTGATCAGCGCTTTAACTTGTTAATGGGCCGTGAGCTACAAAAAGTAGAAGGTCAAAAGCCGCAAACAGTATTAATGATGCCATTACTTGAAGGTACTGACGGCGTTCAAAAAATGTCTAAGTCGCTTGGTAACTACATTGGTATTACTGATGCACCTAACGATATGTTTGGTAAAATAATGTCAATTAGTGATGTGCTAATGTGGCGTTACTACGACTTATTAAGTGCGCTTTCTATTGAAGAAATTGCAGCTCAAAAAGAACGTGTTGAGCAAGGTACGAATCCGCGCGATATTAAAATTGAACTAGCTAAAGAGCTAATTGCTCGTTTTCATAGTGAAGCTGATGCACAAGGTGCACATGATGATTTTATTCAGCGTTTTCAGAAAAAAGCGTTACCAGATGAAATCCCAGAGCTAACAATCACTATTGCAGAAGATACTATTTTAATTGCTAACTTGCTTAAAGAAGCAAATTTAGTAGTAAGTACATCAGAAGCAATGCGTATGATTAAGCAAGGTGCAGTTAAACTTAACGGTGAAGATAAAATCACTGATACCAAACTTGAAATAGCAAAAGGCACAACGGCTATTTACCAAGTAGGTAAACGTAAGTTTGCAAACATCACTGTAGCTTAAGCACAGTTTAAAAACTAAAAAACCAGCCTCGGCTGGTTTTTTTTGTGCTCGTATTTTGAGCCCTTTAAATCAATTTTAATATTTCAATGCTGGCTATTACTAACAACCAAAATACACGGGCCTGATTTAACCTATTAATTATTACAGGTACATCCTCGGGTGTAGGTAGTCTATCAGTACCAATACGCATTTTATTAAAGCGAGTACCTAAATAAACTGCAGGCCCGCCCAGCTGCACGCCAAGCGATGCAGAACATGTGCTTAAGAGCCAGCCTGTATTTGTTTGATAAAAATGCCTGCCATAATGCTTTATAAAATGCATGCTTTGTTTGCTTGCTCGACTTGCTGCAATAGTTAAAGCGAGTAAGCGCATGGGAATATATTCAATAATAAACAAGAGTGTTTTAAGCGGTTTTAAAAAGTAACTATTTGGGGGGATATCACTACGCCATGCTTGTTGTATTAAGGTAAGTAACCGATAGGCAAGGGCAGCTATAGGGCCAAATGCTAAAAATATAAATATGACTACGAAATAGTATCGAGCGGTGCGCAGTATTAAGCTCTCAATTAATGCTTTGATAATACCAGCAGATGAAAGTCTATTAACTTCACGGGCAAGCAGTGGCTTTAGTAATTCGCGCGCTGTGGATTTTTGATTTTGTTTAGTTAGCTTTGCAATGCGAAGTGCTTTTTTATCAATGCTCTTACTTTCTAAGCATAAGTATAAAATAAGGCCAGCGAGTAATTCAGGATAAAAAGCAAACTCGAGTAGCAACACTACAATAATGAGAATAACACTTAAAATAAGTGAGCTTGCGAGTATAGCTGCCAAATATTGATAGCTTTTAGGTTCTTTGCTTTTGTATATACGTTTGCCAATAGCACTAAAAACAGCATTTAACGCCGTATTAGGATGATACCAGCTAATAAGGGGAATAAAGCGCTCAGCAAGGAGCGCTAGTATAAAGGCAATAAAGTCCAAGTGATTTTGAACAATATTGCTAAGCATTTACAGAGATACTGCTGTAAGCTTTTCTAAAAGTGCAACAACCATTTTAGATGAGTTGATTGATGCTGTTTCTAGGTATTCTTCAAATGATTGTGGTGACTCTTTACCAGCAATATCAGACATTGAGCGAATTACAACAAATGGTGTGTTTAGCGTAAAACACGTTTGTGCAATTGAAGCGCCTTCCATTTCAACAGCAAGCATTGTAGGAAAATCACTACGTGCTTTATCAATGCGTATAGGGTCACACATAAATGTGTCACCAGTACAAATTAAGCCAACGAGTGTTTTAACATCACTGATTTGTTCGATAGTTTGCTGTGCTGCTTCAACTAATTTAGGGTGTGCTGCAAAGCCTGCCGGCATTTGTGGTACTTGGCCAATTTCGTAGCCAAAAGCAGTTACGTCTACATCGTGGTGACGTACTTCTGACGAAATTACTACATCGCCAACACTAAGAGAAGGATCGAATCCACCGGCTGAGCCTGTGTTAATTATGCAATCAGGTTTGAAGTTATCGATCAGTAAGGTAGTTGCAATAGTTGATGCGACTTTACCAATACCAGATTGAACAAGTGTCACCGTGTTACCAGCCAACTCGCCAGTATAAAAAGTGAAACCTGCTTTAGTTAAAATTTGTGGGTTTTGCATAGCTTCACGTAAAATTTTAACTTCTGGCTCCATTGCGCCAATAATACCAACATTCATAAAGTTTAATTCCTGAGTTTGAATCACTTGATTATACGTGAAGTTAGCAATAAAAAACAAAAAAGCGAGCTTGTTTATGAGCTCGCTTTAAATACTTTTTAGGAGAGTATTTAATTCGTTTTTTAAATTTCAGCTAACGCGGTGGTTTGCGCTTTAGCTTGAGAAGGTGAAAGTACCGCTGGCTTATGTGAGCGATTACGAACAGGGCGCTGAGTTTGTGTTGCTGCAGGCTTACCAAGTTTAAACATAATTGCATCGCGTACTTCAGAAGGGCGGTAGCCCGATTTAACTTTCATACGAATATGTGGAATGCCCGCAGATTCTAGTGCACCGTTTACAAACCAGTCGCGTTGAGCTTTGTGGCCATCTTTGTTGGCATTGTTAACTAGGTCAACAGCAGCAATGATTGTTAGTTTTTCTTTATCGATTAAAACAAAGTCGAGTTGCTTATTTTTAGCTTTAGCTAAAGCAGCACGTTTAGACTTTACTGAAAGGCCTTGCTTACAGTCAATAACGTCGATTAACTTAACGCGACTAACAATTTTATATTGATCGCCTACAGCACGCTCTAAAAGATTTAAAAAAGCGCCTTCAACCTGCGTAAAAACAGTTTGCTTGCGAGTAAAAGGATACGGGTTTCCGCCATCGTCATTAAATTTTGACGCAACAACAGAGGCCCCGACAACTAATACTAGGATTAATAATAAAGCGAATTCCATACGGTAACTCCATAACAACAAATTGACACTGCTCAAACAAAGCAATTTACGTGCCTAAAAAGTATGGGTTATAAAATAATTACCGACTGGTTTACAAGCAATAGCTACACAGCGGTTAAGCTTTGTAGCCTCCTTTAATACCTTTTACTGCAATAGCTACAGCATCGTGTGCATGCAGTGATTCATAGTGGTTTATTTGCAGCCAATAATCACTGTAATTGTTTGCCTCTAGCAATGCTTTAATTTTACGCGCTGCATCTTCACAAAACATAAGGTTTTGACCATTCAAACGGGCAAATTCTTGCTCATCTTCACGTTTTACTGCCGCTTGTACTGGTGTTTTAAGCTCAGCTTCAAGAGTGTTAATTAGCGTAACTACGTCAAATTCTTGAATGTTGCTATCAAGCTTTACTTTTACGTTGGCAATAGAGCGCTGCGAGTGGGGAGTAGCTACAATGCCTTGTGTAGTGCCTAGCCATTCGTGCACATCTTTTTGGCTTAACGTTTCTTGGTTAAACTTTTCGTTAAACGCGTTTTGTATAAGCTGGCGCGCAAGTGCAGCAGAGCATGGGCACGTTGAAGAATAAGTAACATCTACGGTTAGCTCGTAGCTAATAACGTTATTTTCAATTGTACTGGTAAGTACAACTGGGTAGCTTTTCCAGCCCGCTTTACCACTTAATAGTGACTTACGGCGTAGCGGTAATTCAAATTTAAATTCAATTTGTGCTTTATCGCTCAGCCCTTCGTGGCTAGTTATAAAGGTATCGAGTGCTTGCGCTATCGTTTGCGGATTGACTTGCTGCTCGGTTGAAAGCAGATCAAGTGCCAAAAATAGACGTGACATATGAATGCCTTTGGCATCTTCTTTATGTAAATTTACAAATGCACGCGCTTTGGCGTTTACTGTAACTGGAGATAAGTCTCGGGATTCAAAAATAAATGGCAGTTCTATTTCGCCCATGCCAACCCAGTCTAATTTACCTGTTTGTAAAGCGGGTGCAGTGTCTGCTATATCTGGCATATTGGTTTGCATGTGCGCTACTCGTATTTTGGGGATAATAAAGCGGGGCATTTTACACTAAATAATTTATTGCTGAAATGATGAGTTTAATAGATGAGCTAAATCAAACATGAAAAATTCTGTTTTTATCGCACAACGTGAGTAGTGGTAGGAGAAAAATGCTAAAATCTGGGAAAATGGTATGTTTATACATACGCATTGCCTTCTTTATATTAAGTACACAGCTAAGAGATAAAATTACGTATGACCGATTATTCTTTGAGCCCTTGGGCTCGGGTACTTTCCAGCTCAATAACGCGATTTGGTGAATTTAAAACCGCTGCTATTTGTTACACTTTATTTTTAACTGTATCTCTTATTTTATCGAGCATGTTTTATTATGTGGCGATAGGCGAATTACACCTGGTTGATATTTTAGCCGTGGTATTTTTTACGGCTGTGGTTTCTCCTTTAATTATAAGTGTGTTGCTTAATTCAATTCGACAACTAGATGCCTCATATGCTTATTTAGACAGCGCCACCAAGCAAGAAAAGCTTTTAAATCAAACCCTAAAAGATAACATTAACCGTCTAAACATCGAAATTGATGAGCGTAAAATGGCATTTCATGCCAAGCACCGCGCTATCGAAGAACTACGACGAGAAATTGCTGAGCGTAAAAAAACACAACAAGAACTTGCTCAACAAAGCATGCTGCAGCGCTCAATAGTTGATTCATCTCCTGATTTATTTTATTACCGCGATAACAATGGCGTGTTTGCCGGTTGTAATAAAATGTTTGAAGAAGTAATGGGTAAATCAAGTAGCGAACTAATTGGCAAAACGGTTGAACAAATATTTCCTAGTCACTTTTTATCTGAAGTTTTGAAAACCGATAAAGAAGTAGAGCAAAGCCATAAAGCACTAACCATTGATGTGGGCTATGAAGTAAATGGCGAAACGCGTTGGTTTGAGCTGCGTAAATTACCTTTTATAAATGATGAAGGGGATTACATTGGTCTACTGGGCTTTGGTCGTGATATCACAAGTCGTAAGGAGGCCGCTCAAGCGCTCGAAACGGCTTATAAAGACAAAGGTAAGTTTATTGCCACATTAAGCCATGAACTACGTACACCGCTCAATGGTATTGTTGGTTTAACACGAATGCTGCTTGATACTGACTTAAACAAACAGCAGCGTAGTTGGGGTAATACTATATTTTCGAGTGCTGAAACGCTCGGCAATATTTTTAACGATATTATTGATTTAGACAAAATAGATAGAGATCAGCTCGATATAGTGACCAACTCTATTAACGTATCAGACTTTATAAATGACGTTGTTAACTTTGCGGGCTTAATCGCGGAGCAAAAAGAGCTAGAGTTTGATATTAAGCGCAATGGGGTGCTGGATATTTACGCACAGCTCGACCCAACTCGCTTACGCCAAGTTGTTTGGAACTTAATTAATAATGCCGTTAAGTTTACACAGCAAGGAAAGGTAACACTTGAATGTAGCCGAGAAAACAGAGTTGAAGGCCCATGGTTAGTTATGAAAGTATCGGATACCGGCCAAGGTATTCCGCCAGAGCAGCTTGCTCATATATTTGATATGTATTACAAAGCGCCAGATTTAAAAGGGACTAACGCAATAGGTTCCGGTATTGGTTTGGCTGTAACTAAGGCACTTGTAAGTGCGATGAAAGGGATAATTACAGTAAATAGTACTGAGGGCGAAGGAAGTTGCTTTACAGTTCAAATACCGCTTAATTTATGTGTAGCACCAACAGAGCAAAGTTATGTTGGTCGTGGTTTGTATATTTTACTAGTAGAAGATGTACCTCTTAACGCCGAAATTGCTACAAACTTATTAGAGCAACGCGGGCATGAGGTGTTGTGGGCTGAAACCGGTGAAGATGCACTCTCGTTTGTCGAAACCGAAGATGACTTAGATTTAGTATTACTTGATATGCAATTGCCTGATATAAATGGTGACGTAGTTGCCAAGCAAATACGCTCAGATAGTCACTTTGATAAATTACCCATTGTAGCGCTAACGGCCAATGTTCGTAGTGCTGAAGAAGAGCTTGAAGGTATATCAATACAAGGGGCGCTTGCTAAACCAATTAACACAGTGAAGCTTGATAAAATGCTGGCTGATTTATTTGGAATTAAGCAAAGTGAATGCACAGAGCCACTGTTAAAAGTAAGTGAAGAAGCCCTTAAAGGCATTGATGCACACTTATTAGATATAGAAACAATAGAAGACTTTGTCAATTCAATGGGCTTAGTTGTGTTTAGACGCAGTAGTCAGCTATTCGAAAAACTAAGTCCACAATATCAGCAAGAGTTACTTACTTCATTAAATACTGGTGATAGAGAAGAATATGAATCAGTAGCGCATAAACTCAAAGGGGCGGCTGGCTCAGTAGGTCTTAATGACGTGCAGCTTCATGCCAAAATAATGGAACATGGTGCGATTGATGAATCTGATGAGGTGTTAAAGCAGTGGTTAGATATTCTGGCAGATAAAATAAATGAAGGACAAAAAGCCCTTCATTTATTTTTACAGCAATTAGAGTAAAACTAATTAGCTCTAATTAAGCGTCAATTTTACCAATGAAACGGTAACCTTCACCATGGATGGTGCTGATTAACTCAGACGTTGAGTTATCACTTTCAAAATGCTTACGAATGCGACGGATAGTAACGTCAACAGTACGGTCATTTGCGCGAAGCTCACGGCCTGTCATATGCTTAATTAATTGCTCACGGCTAAAAATACGACCTGGAGAATCAAGCATTAAACGAAGTGCTCTGTACTCACCTTTAGGTAAACGCTTAGCGTCGCCATTTGGAGAAGTAAGACAACGGCTGTTTTCATCAAGTTCCCAACCATTAAACGTAATAACACCATTTGTTTCTAGTGCTGACTCTTCGCCACCTAAGGCAGTACGAGTAATAAGGTTGCGAGCTCTGATAGTTAATTCACGCGGGTTGAACGGTTTAGTGACGTAGTCATCTGCGCCAATTTCAAGACCTAAAATACGGTCAACATCGTTATCACGACCAGTTAGGAATATAAGACCTACTTTACGCTTTTGGCGTAATTCACGGGCTAAAATAAGACCGTTTTTACCAGGAAGGTTGATATCCATAACTACAAGATTAACGTCATCGTTATTTGTAAGCTTGTCATGCATATCATCGCCATCAATGGCTTCAATAACTTTGTACCCTTCAGCTTCAAATAAACTAACTAGGTTCAGTCGAGTTACGTCTTCATCTTCTACGATTAGAATGACTGGCGTTTGCATTATTAATTAACCTTTTGGAATATATTATTTATAAAAAATCGGTGACTAATTTATAACCGATTACTAGAGATTATAGGATTATACCCATTTGTTAACAAGGAAAAAACAAATTGGATAAAAATAAAACAGTAGGGTGTCCAAAGTCTACTAAAAAAGGGCAGTGCAAAAACTACTGTTTAATTGATATATACATGGATGTAGCTATTTGAATCATAAAGTCGAAGCCATTTTCCTTTGATAATTGACATATCATTCAATTAAACAAGGTACTTAAAATAATCAGACTAATTCAAAGCAAAACTATATCACTTTTTAACCTTTTAACCTTTTAACCTTTCATCAATGTATGTGATACAGCAAAGATAAAAAAGTTCATAAATCGCTTGGTAATATTTATTTAAAGCAATTAAATAATGTTACGCACTTATCACATGCCTCATTAATGAGGTCATTAAATGCTAATTCAAGGATAAATTTTAAATATATGCACTTTTTAATGATCTTTATTTAAGGAATAGTAATTATAAAGCGAGCACCGCGTTTTTCTTCAAGATCAAACATCACTCTTCCGCCAAGTGCTTGTGTTACTAGGTTATAAACTAAGTGCATGCCTAAGCCACTTGCGCCTTGCCCGCGCTTTGAAGTTACAAATGGGTCAAAAATTCTATTTTTAATATTTTTGTCAACGCCCTGACCATTGTCAGAATAAACGATTGTTAATTTTTTCCCGACGAGTTCTACGTCAAAGCGAATTTCATTGTTTTCTTTACCTATAAATCCATGAATTACAGAGTTCATAAGTAACTGCTGAAAAACTTGTTGTAGAGGTTCAGACTTACTATGAATAGCCAAGTCGGTCGGACAGTTAATAGTTACAACAGGCTTTTTGGGCAATAATTCAGATTGAATCGACGTTAAAACATCACTTATTAATTTGTGCACATTAATATAGGTATTTACACCGTCATCTTGAATAACCGCTACCTTTTTAAAGTTAGATATAAGGTCAGCTGCACGATTTAAGTTGCGGTAAATTAAATCTAAGTTTTCAATACCTTCATCTATAAAGCGTTTTAGATGGCTTGAGGTTAGTTTTTTGTCATCAAAGCTTTGCTGTATGTCTGCTAGTTTATCTCTAAGTAACGTAGAACCGGTAATACCTAGCCCTATTGGTGTGTTAACTTCATGGGCAACACCTGCAACCATTTGCCCTAAAGATGCCATTTTTTCGTTTTCAACAATTTGTGTTTGGTATTGATGCATCCGCTCAAGAGTTGATAAAAGCTCTTGATTTGCCTCTCTAAGGGCGATTGTTCGTTGGTTTACTTTTTCTTCAAGGCTTAGGTTTAGTTGTTTGATTTCTTGCTTATCTTTTTCGTGGCGTTCAAGTTGTTTTTTTGTACGCGTAAGCATGATATTTAAACTATTTGAAAGAGCACTTATTTCTTTTACATCAGTTACTGGTGCGCGTGCATCGTAGTTATGATTTTTAGACACATCCTGCAATAACATGCTTAATTGCTCTATTGGCTTAGCTATACGTCGTTGAACTTTAATAGCAATAAAGTAAACAACCGCCAGAATTAATAATGTTAATAACACGTCTATTAATATTTTTCTCTCAATATAAACCTCTAAACTCTCGAGGCTTCCTCGCATATACACATAACCTACTACTTGTTCGTTATCGTAAATAGGGCGGGTTAGCTCAATATGGTCACTGGTAATTCGTGGTGTTTTTAGCTCTTCTACACTGTCTATTCTCAGTGGCACAGGAGGTGTTTTTTTAGCATTAAAGCTAATAAAGAAAACAGGCTTTTGGGATGCTTTTTCTATTGAGTAAATATGTATGTTTTTTACAAGAGGGATCTTTTCAAATGACTTGAGGCGTTTTTCTTCTGTTTTACGATCATCTTCAATTACCGATTGCCCAGCATCAAAAGCTACAATTTCAGAAAGAATAACAAGCTTATTAACTATTAATTGCTTTTGTTCTTTCACGCTTAAATACGTAGAGATAGAAATAGATAACGATAAGCAAATAGCTGTAATAAGCATGATCAAATTAATGAGTGCTTTTCGAATGCTACTTTGATGAACTTTTTTAGGCATTATTTCATTATCGCCTGAGTTAATTTTAATTATTTAGAGTTTTAGTTTAGCAAAGACGTGGAAAAATGAAGGAAAAAAACTAAATTAATTCTTATATTTATTCGAAAGTTAGCTTGAGCACGTTTGTGCTCAATCATTTTACAAATTTAAATTAGCTGCTATATACAGCAAATTTATTGTTCTTAAATACAGTTTGATAGCTTTCAAACTGAGTTTCTAAAATAGGCGGGTACTTTAAAAAGCTGTTAGCAACAATATTTAGCTTCCCTAATTTAGTTAAATGCTGTTTTGCATTAGCTAAAAATGTTTCTGCTACTGTGTAGTCGGTTGCAATACCTGTATGAAAAGGTGGATTGCTAATAATTAAATCAAACTTGCCATTAATGCTTTTAAGGCCGTCACTTAATATAGCCTCACCATTGATGTTGTTAAGCTTTAGGGTTTGCTGTGTTGCGTAAGTTGCCAGCGCACTTACATCACTACACACAAACTCAAGTGCTGGATTATGAAGCCCTAAAAAAGTTGCTATTAAACCAGCGCCACAACCAAAGTCGAGAACTTTGCCTTGCTTAATTGTCGGTGCGTTTTCCAGTAGAACTTTCGTTCCTATATCTAAACTACCGTGATTAAACACTCCAGGAACACTAATAGCTGTAAATTCAGTGTCGGCAACATTAACAACAAACTTTTTATGGTAAGTCGTAATATCAAAGTGAGGGTGCTTAGAAATTTCAGCAAATGAGTAAAGAACGCAGTGCTTAGCTGAATCAATCTTGTTACTAAACTCAGCCTTACCAGCTAATTGCTTTTCAATTGACTTAACACCACTTTTGTTTTCACCTACTACTAATAGTTCGGCATCATCAGTAATAGCAGATCGAATATTATCAAGTGCCATTAATAACTCTGGTTTTGATTTAGGGTAGTAAAGAATAACTAAATCGTAGTCGTTACCAGGTATTGTGTGGCTTACATGAACATCAACATCTTTGGTGTTCTTAGCAAACTCTCCGTTAGCATGGTTGTAGCTAAACGCAGTTACTTTGCTTTGCGGATTAAGTTTTTTAAGCTCTGTTAAAAAGCCATCTTGAACAAAGTTGACCACCAAGATAGATTTGCCCGTTAGTGCTTCGCTATTACGAAGTAACAGTAAACTTGGGTTGGTTAGTACGCTCATAAATGGCTTTGCCTTACAGTATATTTAGTTTTATAAAAGTAAAAGTGAGTAATTAAATTTAATTATTCTGTGCGCTCAAACATTAAATCCCACACGCCATGACCTAGGCGATGTCCGCGTTGCTCAAACTTAGTAAGCGGGCGCAAATCTGGACGAGGAACATAATCATTTGTTTCTGATTGGTTTTTAAAACCAGGAGCTACATTCATTACTTCGAGCATGTGCTCTGCGTAGTTTTCCCAGTCTGTTGCCATATGAAAAACGCCACCCATTTTAAGTTGGGCTCTTAGCTTTTCAACAAACTCAGTTTGTACAATACGGCGTTTGTGGTGACGCTTTTTATGCCAAGGGTCAGGGAAAAATAGTTGTAGTGTTGTTAAGCTTTCATTAGGTATGCAATCTGCAAGTACTTCAACTGCATCGTGTTCAAAAATACGTAAGTTGGTAATGCCTGCTTCATCGGCATCCATTAAACAAGCACCAACGCCTGGGCGGTGTACTTCAATACCGATAAAGTTTAGGTGAGGGGCATTTGTTGCCATTTCGACAAGCGACTTACCCATACCAAAACCAATTTCTACTACTACATCGTTGTTGTTGCCAAAAACTTCGCTTAAATCAAGCATACCGTTTTTATGCTCTAGGCCCATTGTTGGCCAGCATTTTTCGATTGCAGCGGCTTGGCCTTTGGTTAATCGACCTTCGCGTTTTACAAAACTGCGAATGGTGCGGATGTATTTACCTTCTTGCTTAGCTTGCTCAAGGTTAGTGTTGCTTGATTCACTCATATTATTGGCCTGACAAAAACAATGTGTTTAAAAATGGTTGCATATTATCCCTGACCGAGGCCGCAATCACAAGTATTAGCTGGTTTTACACCCCGTATAGCTTGATCTTTTTGTTAACTGCAATAGACTGAGCCGCCATTGGGCATCAGTAAAAGTTAAAAATGTTGGATTTAAATAAAGAACAGTCACACTGCTTTTCTAATCAAGTTGTTGATTGGTATCACCTTCATGGGCGTAAAACACTCCCGTGGCAGCTAGGTAAAACACCTTATAAAGTGTGGGTGTCTGAAGTAATGCTGCAGCAAACCCAAGTTATTACTGTTATTCCATACTTTGAAAAGTTTATGCAAAGCTTTCCAGATATTATCGCTTTAGCTGATGCGGATGAAGACTTAGTACTGCATCACTGGACTGGCTTAGGGTATTACGCTCGTGCGCGTAACTTACACAAAACAGCTAAAATAGTGCGTGACAAATACCAAGGTGAGTTTCCGAAAACACTCGATGAAGTAATGGATTTACCTGGAATAGGGCGCTCTACTGCAGGGGCTGTTTTATCATTGTCGCTTGGGCAGCATCACCCTATTTTAGATGGGAACGTGAAGCGAGTTTTAGCGCGCTATTTTATGATTGAGGGCTGGTACGGCGTTAAAAAGGTCGAAAACCAGCTTTGGCATTTATCAGAGCAGTTAACGCCTAAAGATAATGTTACTGAGTTTAATCAAGCTATGATGGATTTAGGGTCGAGCGTTTGCTCACGCAGCCGGTTTGATTGTGAGGCTTGCCCATTAAACTCAGGCTGTGGTGCTTTTAATGCAGGTAAAGTAAAAGAGTTTCCACATTCAAAACCTAAAAAAGCAGTTCCTAAAAAGAGTTGTCATCAGTTAATTATTCAGTGTGGTGATAAAGTGCTTATGGAAAAACGTCCTAACAGCGGTATTTGGGGCGGATTGTTTGGCTTTTTTGAATTTAATGAGTACGAAGAGCTTCAAATATTTTTAGCTCAGCAAGGCCTAGAGGCTAGTTTAGTAGAGCTTGAAGCGTTTATTCATGTGTTTTCACATTTTGAATTGAGGATTAACTCACATGTGCTTAATGTTAAGAAAACTCCTGATGTGGTAAACGATAAGCAATTAATCTGGTATCCGCTTGATCAATCAATAGAGGTTGGCCTAGCAGCACCAACTAAAAAGTTGGTTAAACAAATTACAGCAATAGTATAGAATAGCCCCATATTTAGCGTTAGAGAGAATCAATCATGGCACGTACAGTATTTTGTCAAAAGTTACAAAAAGAAGCCGAAGGGCTTGGCTTTCAGTTATACCCTGGTGAAATTGGTGAAAAGATTTTTAATAACATCTCTAAAGAAGCGTGGGCTCAGTGGCAACATAAACAAACAATGCTTATTAACGAAAAGCATTTAAATATGATGGACCCAGAACACCGCACATTTTTAGAAGAGCAAATGGTTGGTTTTTTGTTTGAAAATAAAGATGTAGAAATTGAAGGTTATCGACCGCCTGAAAAGTAATGTTTTAAATAAAAAAAAGGGCTATTAAGCCCTTTTTTTATGTTTATTTATTCATTTAACTCATCTTCTTGCTCAGATATTTTAATTTGTTCCTTTAAAAATTGAGCAGCTTTAGAGTATTCAATTTCCAGCTTATCTCTTAACTCTATTAATTCATCGGTTGTGAGTTCACCTTCTTTACATTTATCTTCAAATGCACTTGAAAGTTCTGCCACCGTTTGGGCACCAATTGTCTTGGAGATCGATTTTAATTGATGACACCCTTCAATAATCTCATTTAAATCGTTAACCATAACGCCGGAATTAATACTCTTAATTAAGCCTTGGCTTTGTTCTAAATACATTTTGAAAAAACGAATTTGCTTAGCGTCATCACCGTTTACATATTTGGCAACAGCTTCCATATCAATAGGTAGTGCCATAGTTTGATGAATAACTACATTTGGGTTTTGGCTTTGTTTATCGCTCCAACGTTTTAGAGTTTCTTCTAACGCGTTTAGCTCTATAGGTTTGGTAATGAAGTCGTTAATACCTACTGCTAAACAGCGCTCTTTTTCGCCTTTAAGTGCGTTTGCTGTTACTGCAATAATGTAAGGCTGTGCATCAATCGATTCTAATAACTCTGCTTCATTACGGATTTTTTCGACCATATCGTAACCCGACATTTTAGGCATGTGTAAGTCGGTTAAAATAAGTGAGTAATCACCTTTTCTCCACATATCTAGACCTTCTTCACCGTTGTTAGCTATTTCAACGCCAAAGCCCAGTATATGTAGTTGATCGGTGAGGACTTGTTGGTTTAGAAGGTTATCTTCAACAAGCAAAACCAATTTGTTTGAATTACGTGCCTGCTCAACATTTAAATAGTTATTAAGTGTTTTGGTTTTTTTAATTTGCTTAGGTGTATGTAACCCTGCAGCCACCAATATAGAAAGCATAAAGTTAGATTTACATAGAGGAGAAGCATTAATATAAAAAATGTTTTTATGATTTATAGCTGCTTCATCAAGCTTACTTAGTACAACAACTTGTTGGTTATAGTCCTCTAATGAATAAAATAAACGTCTTAGCAGCGCATTAGTTTTATCCATATTGTCTATGCCATCAGCCACCCAAATAATATCTTGTGAATGCTGGTGCTCTTCAATTTCTTCTTCTGTGTGTGCATAAATTATTTTAGCGCCCATGAACGATAAATAACGGTACATTGTTTTTTCACGTTCTAGGTGATTACTAACTACAACAATTTGCTTACCATTTAATGCACCTTTATGTGCGTACTTAATTTTACCCGATGTGCTAAACGGCAGCTCTACTGTAAATTCACTGCCAATTCCGGTATGACTAGTTACATGAATAGTACCTAGCATAAGCTCAGTTAAGCTTTTACAAATAGAAAGACCTAAACCGGTGCCACCATATTCTCGGGTAATTGAGTTTTCGGCTTGAATAAATGGATTAAATATTTCGCGTAATTGCGCCTGCGACATGCCTTTACCGTTATCAGTTACGCAAAAGCGTAAGGTAAAGTGATCAGTGGTATTATGAACCACCTCTACTGATATTTTTACATGGCCTTGGGTTTTTTCATCAGTGCTAGTGAATTTAATTGCGTTGCTACATAGGTTATAAAGCACCTGACGTACACGCACACTATCACCGGTAAGGTTGACTGGAATATCTGGTGCTATTGCTAGTTCTAAATCAAGCTCACGTTTTTTAGCAACTGATGAGAGCACTCGAGCAACTTCTTCAATGGTATCGGTTACCGAAAATGGGATCGGGTCAATATTTAGCTTTCCAGCCTCAATTTTAGAAAAATCTAAGATATCATCTAAAATGCTCAATAAAGAAAATGCTGATTCACGAATAATTGTACTTAAACGATGTTGAGCGCCATCAAGTTCGGTCTGGCGCAGTAAATCAATAGTGCCTATAACACCATTCATCGGTGTTCTTATTTCGTGGCTCATTGTGGCTAAAAAGGTCGTTTTGGTTTCGCTTGCTCGCTCTGCTTTTAATGTGGCTTGCTCAAGCGCTATAGTACGATTTTGCACTTCGGCTTCTAGGCCATTTTGTAATTTATAAAGCTCTTTTTGTGCGGCGTCATTCTCACTCATCGCAGTCTGTACTTTTTGTAGCAGTAAGTTAATGTTTTTTGCCACTACACCTAAACCAATATCAAGCTGCTCATCAACACTACTATTGTAATTAGCATTTTCGGTGATTGCCTGCAGCTCTTGTGTAAGAGTGTCAGTACTTTTTCGTAAGCGACTATTAATGTACATATTAAACATTAAAGTAAATATAAATAATGCAGCTACGCTTGCTATCGCAATAATGTAGGCAATAACTTGAGAGTTTTGAGCGCTTAAAGGAGCGGTTGGTAGGTTTTGCTTAATAATAAGCTCGCCAATAGGTTGATCGTTTAACAGCAGTAAGTGATGTAGGATGCCTTCTTCTACTAGATGCTTTTCAGTTTTAATTGAAGCGATAGCAGGTTTACTGCTGCTATATACCAACTGAGTATCTGATGTAGCATTGAAGCGATATAGAGTATATTCAAAGTCATCATCTAATAACGACGTTAAATCAAGTAACTGCCTTACTTTACCTTGACCATACATAGTTAATGCATCAACCATAGGTAAGTCTAATCTATCGGCAAGCGTTACAATATTAACAGATGATGCAGGTTGGGCTGTCTTAACTTCAGTTTGTGAATAAAATGAGTGGGCAATAATAGCAAGCGCTGTTACTGCAATATTTATGATTAAAAAAAGAGGTAATAAGCCTTTGACTGGCGATGAAAATTTACTCTGCATTGATAGTGTCCAATTGATGTGATTTTACTACGATAAGTCCCTATCGTACGTATCTAAGCTAATCGTAACATTTACAAAAAATAATTCACTACGGTTTTAGTCTGATTTATTTATATTTATAGTTCGATTTGTGGTAAAAATGAACGTTATTAATAAAAAATACACTGAGTTGTCTGAAAACCGTTCAAACAGTTATAAAGAATAAAAAAAAAGTTGACTTGTAAGGGCAAAACTCGTTTAATACGCCGCACGCCCAGATAGCTCAGTCGGTAGAGATGAGTGGGAATTGCATTAAAAATACTTTAAGATTTTTAATTAGCACTGTTTAAGTGCCTCGATAGCTCAGTTGGTAGAGCAGAGGATTGAAAATCCTCGTGTCCCTGGTTCGATTCCGGGTCGAGGCACCATTTATTAAAGTAGTGGTGTTTAATCAACAGTTTAAACATTATTACGCGTGCCTTAGCACACAGTTTTGTGTGCCGACTTAGCTCAGCTGGTAGAGCAACTGACTTGTAATCAGTAGGTCAACCGTTCGACTCGGTTAGTCGGCACCATTTATATAAAGTTAATTGTAAAGTATAACAATTAATTAGCACAGTTTATGTGCCTCGATAGCTCAGTCGGTAGAGCAGAGGATTGAAAATCCTCGTGTCCGTGGTTCGATTCCGCGTCGAGGCACCATTTACTTTAAGTTCT
>NZ_JACJEF010000002.1:352408-419983 GCF_014163935.1 Pseudoalteromonas sp. SR41-7
CAATCTTTAAAATTGAACGTGCCTTAGCACACAGTTTTGTGTGCCGACTTAGCTCAGCTGGTAGAGCAACTGACTTGTAATCAGTAGGTCAACCGTTCGACTCGGTTAGTCGGCACCATTTATTTAAAGTAGTTTGAAAAGAAAAACTGTAATCAGTAGTCTGTTCAAATTACCCGTCGACTCGGTTAGTCGGCACCATTTATTAAGTTAAAGGTTAATTTCGTTAATCTGTAACTAGCACAGTTTATGTGCCTCGATAGCTCAGTCGGTAGAGCAGAGGATTGAAAATCCTCGTGTCCGTGGTTCGATTCCGCGTCGAGGCACCATTTATTGAAAAGCCTTGCTTATGCAAGGTTTTTTTATTTTAAGTGCTTTATAAAAGTTCTCAATCTTTAAAATTGAACGTGCCTTAGCACACAGTTTTGTGTGCCGACTTAGCTCAGCTGGTAGAGCAACTGACTTGTAATCAGTAGGTCAACCGTTCGACTCGGTTAGTCGGCACCATTTATTTTAGGTAACTTGAAGCAACTGACTTGTAATCAGTAGTCTGTATAAGTTATCCGTTCGACTCGGTTAGTCGGCACCATTTATTTTAGGTAACTTGAAGCAACTGACTTGTAATCAGTAGTCTGTATAAGTTATCCGTTCGGCTCGGTTAGTCGGCACCATTTATTTTAGGTAACTTAAAGCAACTAACTTGTAATCAGTAGTCTGTATAAGTTACCCGCTCGACTTCGTTAGTCGGCACCATTTATTTAAAAGCCTCGCTTATAGCGGGGCTTTTTTGTTTTTGTATAGTTAATCTCTTAAACACATTACAAAAAGTTAATTTTAGTATTAAAAATTGCTGATCATTTACTCATTTTTACCGTATAACTGGCTATTATGTTAATTCATCGCTAGCTATGTAATGTTATGTAAAGTAAGTTGAGCAAAATTTGCCAAAGTGCTTGAATTACGTTCATAAATAGCAGTAATTTAGGTTTAATTATGATTTGGCAATGCAAGCCAACCCTACTGGCAATTAGTGTGATGCTGCTCAGCGGCTGTGCGAGTGATTTAAACTCGTCTCAGCGCATGCAAGTCCCTAATAATATGCCTCAGCAATGGCAGCAAGAAGCATCAAGCTCAGTATTAAAAATACAAGAGCAATGGCTTACACAATTACAAAATCCTACGCTTAATAAATTTGTACAACAAGCACTTAAAAATAACCAACAGCTTTTGCAAACGAGTTATGATGTTGAAATTCAAAAGCAGCAACTTATAGTCTCGGGTGCTGCACTTTGGCCAAGCCTCGATTTATCAACACGTACAAGCCGTAGTAAAGACAACCGCCCTGTAAGTTACGACAACGCAAGCTCAGCTAGTTTAAACTTAACTTACGAGGTTGATTTATGGGGTAAGCTCTCTGACGCCAAGCGCGAAGCTAATCTTAACTATTTAGCTCAGCAGGCACGGTTTGAGCAAGCTAAACAGCAACTTGTTGCTGATGTAGTAACAGGTTGGTTTGATGTGGTTACGGCGCAGCAATTACTGGATTTATTTAAGCGTCGCGAAGCCAACTCACAACAAAATCTCGATATTATTGAAGCTGGCTATCGCCAAGGCATAAACGAAGCGCTCGATGTGTATTTAGCGCGTAATGAGCTTAATAATGAACGCTCTCGCATTGCCACTCAAACAGCGAGTTTATCGGCATCAGCACGTGTACTTGAGCGTTTACTTGGTGAATACCCAAAAGGCGCTATTACTGCTAGTAGTGACTTACCTGTTATTAATACCGATATTCCTCTAGGGTTACCTTCTGAACTTATAACGCGAAAACCTACTCTACGTGCAAGTTGGTATGAGCTTTTAGCAGCCGACGCATCATTGGCATATGCGCATAAACAACGCTTTCCAAGTTTAGATTTAACGGCTTCATTAAGTGATAGTACAGACCGAGTAAGCGACTTGTTTTCTCCATCAAGCCTTGCATGGTCTTTATTAGGTAGTATTTCAGCGCCACTTTTTGAAGGAGGGCGCTTAAAAGCCAACGAAGAAATAGCGCGTCTTAATACTCAAAAGCAAGAGCAGCTTTATTTACAAACGCTTTATGACGCATTTGGTGATGTGGAAAATGCTATTTCGCAGCAGCAGTCCCTCAAAGCTCAATATACAAGCACGTTAGAGGCACAAGAAAACGCACTTGCTGCAGAGCAATTGTCGTTTGAGCAGTATCAAAGTGGCTTGGTAACTTACACGACAGTGCTTGATGCCCAAGACCGTTCTTTTGACGCGCAAAGCTCCTTAATCGATATTAAAAACCAATTAATAGCCAATAGAATTAACCTACACATTGCCCTTGGTGGTGATTTTGCAAAGCCCTCAAGTGAACTAAAGAGCAATAACGATGAAAACTAAAACAGCAAAAATTATTATTCCAGCGGTGGTTATTGTTGCCACAATTTTAATTGTTATGTTTATTAAGGGGAATCCACCAGAGGCTAAACGCTTTGGGACACCTCCTAAGGCATCAATAAGTGTGGCTGCGCTTGAGCTAAAACCACAAAATTATCAAGTTATGATAGACAGCTACGGTACGGTAAAACCACGTACACAAAGTTTGTTAGTGGCTCAGGCATCTGGGCAAATAATTGAAGTAAGTGATGACTTTAGAGAAGGCGGTTTTTTTGAAAAAGGCGATGTACTTTTAAAACTAGACGACAGAGATCATCAGGCTGAAGTTAAATCTGCTCAAGCCAATTTATTAACAGCAGAGCAAGGTTTGCTAGAAGAGAAGGCGCGTGGGCAACAAGCTATTACCGATTGGAAACGCCTTGGCGGCTCAAATCAAGCAAGCAGTTTAGTACTACGTGAGCCACAACTAGCGGCCGCTGAAGCTGAGGTTTTGTCGGCGCAGGCAGCACTTGAAAAAGCGATGCTTGATTTAGAGCGCACTAAAGTAACGGCGCCATATGCGGGGCGTATACTTAGCCGCAGTGTTGATTTAGGGCAAGTTGTTACTAACAACACACAGTTAGCAACCATTTACGCAATCGATAGCGTTGAGATTCGCTTACCAATTAAAAATAAAGATCTCCCATTTGTAAATTTACCAGAGCAGTATCGCGATGGTGCTAGAAACCAAGCGGGTTCAATTGTTAAATTTACTTCTGACTTAGTAGGTGAGCAAACGTGGCAAGGTCAATTAGCACGCACAGAAGGTGCTATAGATGAAGGCGCACAGCAGCTTTATGTAGTTGCTAAAATTAATGACCCGTATAAAGCAACAGCAAATAACCAGTATCCAATAAAAATTGGGCAGTATATAAAAGCGCAAATTACCGGCAGAACAGTATCTAACGCACTTATAATTCCTAACAGTACAATTTATCAAGGAACGTACGTTTACATTGTTGAAGGTGGCGTACTTAAGCGCAAAGACATCACACTAGCTTGGCAAAATGCGACTCAGGCGATGATAAAAACCGGTTTAAACGCAAATGATAAACTTGTTATTACTCCACTTGGTCAAGTAAGTTCAGGAACTCAAGTAAGTATTTTAGGTGAACAAAGCGCAGATCAACCTAAAAGCCGTGGAGCGAATGGGCAAGGTAAAGGAAAGCGCCCGACTCCAGAGCAGCTTGAACAAAAAGCAAAAGAGCTTGGTATTAGTGTTGAAGAGTTAAAAAAACGCCGTCCAGCAAAGCAAGGAGATAAGCCATGATAGCTTGGTTTGCCAAAAACCATGTTGCTGCTAACTTATTGCTAGTAACGTTGCTGCTGTCGGGGCTTTTTAGTTTATCGACTAAAATACCGCTTGAAGTTTTCCCTTCATTCGAAACCGACATGATAAGCGTGAACGTAAGTTTGCGTGGCTCAACACCAGAGGATGTAGAGCAAGGCGTAACAATTCGTATAGAAGAAGCCGTACAAGATTTAGAAGGTATTAAGCAAATATTTAGCCGCTCTTCTGAAGGTTCAGGCTCTGTAACAATTGAAGTTGAAACGGGCTACGACCCGCGTGAGCTTTTAGCTGATATTAAAAGTCGTGTAGATGCAATTAACACCTTTCCAGCCGATGCTGAGAAGCCAATAGTCGCGCTTGCGGAGCGAATTCGCGAAGTTATCGCGGTTACCGTATCAAGTGATTACGGCGAAAAAGAAACCCGTGAATATGCAGAAACAGTACGTGATCAAATTCTACGTTTACCAAATGTGACGCAGGTAGAGCTAAGTGGTGTTCGTGATTACGAAATTGCCATTGAAGTAAGCCAAGACGTTCTTCGCCAGTACGATTTAAGTTTGGCACAAATATCGAGTGCCATTGCTAATTCAAGCTCTGATATTTCTGCTGGTAACTTAAAAACTGAAGGTGGGGACGTACTTATAAGCTCTAAAGGGCAAGCATATCGTAAAGATGAATTTGCCAATATTGTTGTTAAAAACCAAGCTGACGGCACGATTATTCGTTTAGGCGATATTGCAATAATTAAAGACGATTTTGAAGAAACCCCAGTACGTACTCGCTTTAATGGTAAGCAGGCTGCATTTATCGACGTATATCGAATAGGTCCGCAAAGTGCGATTACTGTTGCTGACGAAGTAAAAAATTACATAAAAGAGCAACAAAGCTCCCTTCCACAAGGATTTGAACTAAGTTACTGGGATGATGATTCGGAGCTGGTTAAAAGTCGAATTGCCACACTAACGACCAATGCCCTACAAGGCGGTATTTTAGTACTTGCTTTACTTACTTTGTTTTTACGCCCTGCAATTGCATTTTGGGTATTTATTGGTATTCCGGTTTCGTTTATGGGCGCGTTTATAGCGATGCCTATTTTTGGCGTAACCCTTAATATTATGAGCTTATTTGGCTTTATATTAGTACTGGGGATTGTTGTTGATGACGCCATAGTTACTGGCGAAAATGTCTATACCCACTTAAAAACAGCTAAGTCGGGGGAGCAAGCTGCAATTTTAGGTACTCAAGAAGTCGCAACACCAGTAACATTTGGTGTATTAACTACCGTTGCCGCCTTTTTACCTTTGGCCTTTATTGAAGGGGCGCGCGGTGCTTTGTTTGCACAAATACCGGTAGTGGTTATTCCGGTATTATTGTTTTCATTGATTGAATCTAAATTTGTACTACCCGCACATTTAAAATATATAAAACTACGCCACGAAAAAGGCGAACCTTCAAAGTTTGATGTTATTCAACAGCGTTTTGCAGATGGATTTGAAAACGCGATTTTAAAATACTACCAACCAACTTTAAATTTAGCACTGCGCCATAAATTGGCTTCGGTAAGTTTGTTTGTTGGTGTGTTTATAATAATTTTAACCATGATCACTAGTGGTTGGACTAAGTTTGTATTTTTCCCACGTATACCAAGCGAAACAGTCCGCGTTAACTTAACACTACCAACAGGTACGCCGTTTGAAGTCACTAATAAATACGTAATTGATATGTCGCAAAAGGCGCAGCAATTACAAGAAAAATACCGCGACCCAGATACAGGTGAAAGCGTTATTTTAAATATATTAGCCACAACAGGTGGGCGCGGTGGTGTATCTAATTCAGGTTCTGTACGCTTTGAAATAACACCGGCTGAAAAGCGTGAATCAGACATAGGATCAAGAGAGCTTGCCAGCGAATGGCGCGATTTAATTGGTGTCATTCCAGGCGCTGAAAGCTTAACGTTTAGAGCTGAAATTGGCCGAAGTTCTGACCCAATTGACGTGCAGCTGAGCGGGACTTCGTTGACTATTTTACAAGACGTGGCTGATCACATTAAAACCCGTTTATCGACCTACCCAACGGTATTTGATATTGCCGATAGCATGTCTGATGGTAAAGAAGAGTTACAAATAGAGCTTACGCAGCAAGGCTTAGCGCTGGGCTTAAATAGAGTTAATGTTGCAGGTCAAGTGCGTAACTCGTTCTTTGGCTCGCAAGTCCAACGTATTCAGCGCGGACGTGATGATGTACGTGTAATGGTTCGCTTGCCTATAGACGAGCGCCGCTCTGTAGCCGATTTACAAAATATACTCATCAATACACCTACTGGTGGCTCGGTGCCGTTATCGCATGTTGCAACTCTTACCGCAGGGCAAAGTCCATCAACCATTAACCGAATAGACCGCTACCGTACTTTAAATGTAACAGCGGATATTGAAAAAAATAACACCAACATGACCATACTTCAGGCTGACCTAACGGAGTATTTAGATGAGTTAATGCAACAATACCCTGGAGTAGATTATAAACTAGAAGGTGAGGCTAAAGAGCAGCGAGAGTCGTTTGGGTCATTGGCTTGGGCACTTGTGTTTGTATTTTTCATAATTTATGCGCTATTAGCGATACCGCTTAAGTCTTACTTACAGCCAATTATAGTAATGAGTGTAATTCCATTTGGCATGATAGGTGCTGTAGTCGGGCATTGGATTATGGGCATGGATTTAACCATTATGAGCTTGCTTGGTATGCTCGCCCTAACTGGGGTGGTAGTAAATGACTCCCTTGTACTAGTTGATTTTATCAATAAAAAGCGTAGTGAAGGCGGCAAATTACTAGATGCAGTTAAAATTGCCGGTGCATCGCGTTTTCGCCCTGTAATGCTAACAAGTTTAACGACCTTTATTGGCTTAATGCCGTTATTATTTGAAAAAGCGACTCAGGCGCAGTTTTTAATACCTATGGCGGTAAGTCTAGGGTTTGGGATTATTTTTGCGACCTTTATTACTTTATTGTTAGTACCAATAAACTACATGATGATGGAGCGCTTTCAAGGTTGGTTTAAGTAAATAAGCGTAAGCATTTAAAATTTAGCTGTAAGTAAGAAATTGCTTGCAGCTTTTTTTTGCCAAAAATTATAAAAATAATGTACGAAGGTATAGCAAAAAAATGAATAAGTAATAAGAGGGAGTATAAAAAGTAAGAAGGTGTTCCCCAAGATACGGTACCCGGTTTCAGTCCTGAAACCAGAAGGTTTCAGGGCGGAAATCTGCGGTTTACCGTAGGCTTCTCGGTACATGCCGAGCTTGCACAATAGTAGACGAACAGAAATCCTGGTATAAAATTTATCGGCTCAGGGACTTAACCAAGCTCCGGTACCCCAGGGAACAATTTAAGTATATAAGACATAATCCAATCCTTAAACCCTAAACGTAAAAAATTAAACCGTTCGCTTAGTTTTCCCGCATCTTTAACTCGTCATTTACTTTATCGCATGGTTTTTGAGCTTGATCATACAATTAATTGGAGTTGCTTTTTATCGAGTGGTAGCATTGCCTTAACTTGCAAAGCGAAGATTCGATTATGAACGATTTACCCGATTACGAAAAAGCTCAACTGCTTTTAGAAAAAAACGAAATATTTGTATCACCTGCCGAAGCGCATGGTGTAATTAGTGGTTTACTTGCGTGTGGTTTAACCATTGACGACAAAGAATACTTAGGCCTTTTGAGCGATGTGTTTAACGATGGTGAATCATTTAGTAACGATTTAAAGCAGTTTTTTGGCACTATTTATAAGCAAGTAGTTGCGAGCTTTAATGATGACGAATTTCAGTTTGATTTATTTTTACCAAACGATGACGAAACACTCATCGATCAGGCTAATGGCCTCGTATCATGGGTAGCAGGGTTTATGCTTGGTTTTGGCTTAAAGCAAAAAGATTACGGTAAGTTATCAAGCGATGTTAAAGAGGTTATTACTGACTTTAGCGAAATCACTCGCCTAGATACCACTTTTGAAGAAACCGAAGAAGACAGCCAAGCGCTGCACGAAGTGATTGAATATGTGCGCGTATCAGCACTACTTTGTTTTGCAGAGCTTGGTAAAGAGCAAAACACGCAAAGTACTAAAAAAACACTTCATTAGTTTAAAAAGTTAAACGGGTTGGTTAATAATGGTTGAAGTACAAAAGTCAGAATTTAAAGCACGCCGTGAGCGTTTACTTGCGCAAATGGATAAAAATAGCGTTGCTATTATTCCCGCTGCGAGCGAAGTGACGCGTAGCCGCGATACCGAATATGCATTTAGACAAGATAGCGACTTTTTCTATTTAACAGGCTTTAACGAACCCGACGCTGTACTTGTACTATGTAACAACAGCGATGCACCCAGTACTTTATTTTGCCTAGATAAAGACAAGCTTGCAGAAATTTGGCATGGCCGCAGAGTTGGCTTTGATAAAGCTAAAAGCGACTACTTGTTTGATGAAGCTTACCCGCTAAGTGAATTAAACGATAAGCTGCTCGATATACTAAATGAAAAAGATGCGATTTATTTTGCACAAGGTGCTTATCCTTCATTTGATACAAAGGTGTTTACGTTACTAGGTACACTTAGAAGTGGTGCGCGAAAAGGCCTCAAAGCACCGAGTACTTTAAAAGAAATACGCGGCCTTATTCATGAAATGCGTTTGTTTAAATCGCCAAGCGAAGTAAATGTTATGCGAGAAGGCTGTGAAATTAGTGCGCGAGGGCATATGCGCGCTATGCGTTTTTCACACCCCGGAGCTACTGAATTTCAGCTAGAGGCTGAGCTGCATCATCATTATGCCATGAATGGTGCGCCGCACCCTGCATACGGCACAATTGTTGGTAGTGGCGACAACGCCAATATTTTACATTACACGCAAAATAGCGACGTATTAAAAAATGGCGACCTGGTACTTATAGACTCCGGTTGTGAGCTACAAGGTTACGCCGCCGATATTACCCGTACTTTTCCAGTAAATGGACAATTTAGCGAAGAGCAAGCCGCGCTTTACAATATTGTACTTAAAGCGCAAGAAGTTGCCTTTGATGAAGTAAAACCAGGTGGTTACATGTCGCATGCTAATAAACTAGCAATGGAAGTAATGACTCAAGGTTTACTTGATTTAGGTATTTTAACCGGCGACTTTGACGAGCTAATGGCAAAAGGTGCATGTAAAGAATATTACATGCACGGGCTTGGGCATTGGCTTGGTTTAGATGTACATGATGTTGGCGATTACAAAGTAAATAACGTTGAGCGTGCATTTGAGCCCGGTATGGTACTCACCATAGAGCCTGGGCTTTATATCAGCGAAGACTCAAGCGCACCGCAAAAATATAAAGGCATTGGTATTCGTATCGAAGATAACTTGCTAGTTACCGAAACAGGCCATGAAAACTTGACCCTAAGCGTGCCTAAAAAAATTAGCGATATAGAAGCACTTATGCAAAGTGCTAAAAACGTATAAAGCTCGGAGAGTAAAGTGGCTAAGCAGTTTGATGTAGTTGTTATTGGCGGTGGTTTAGCGGGAGCAAGCTGCGCGTTAAGTGTTGCTAAAACTAATCCCGCGTTAAATATTGCCGTTGTAGAAGCGAATCAAGTAACCGGCGACTACCACCCAAGCTTTGACGACAGAAGTATTGCACTTGCTCAGCAATCGGTAGAGTATTTACAAAGCCTCAATTTATTTGAACAAAATGCTCCTTACACCGTAGCAATCAAAAAAGTGAGCGTGTCTGATAGAGGCCACTTTGGCAAAGCGCACATTAATTGCGACGAATTTGCTAAACCTTCACTTGGTTACGTAGTAGAAGTTAACCCATTTGGCCGAGCGCTTCACCTGCGTTTAACGCAGTCAAATATTACGCTTTTGTGCCCCGATAGCGTAATTGCCATTGAGCAAACCATGCATAGCAATACACTCACCCTGCAAACCGGCGAGCAATTAAGCGCAGCGCTATTGGTTATTGCTGATGGTGCACAATCACCCACACGTAATTTACTTGAGCTTGGCTTTAATACCCAGCCTTATGAACAAGGCGCAATTATTGCTAATGTAGAAGTGGCTGGTGGGCATAATAATCATGCCTTTGAGCGTTTTACACAAAGCGGGCCTATGGCGTTATTACCCATGAGCAATAACCGTTATTCGTTGGTGTGGTGTATGAACCAAGATCAGGTTGAACAGCATATGGCACTTAATGAACAAGACTTTATAAGTGCCCTACAAAGTGCGTTTGGTTATCGCGGTGGTCAATTTACTAAAGTAGGCATGCGCACGAGTTACCCGCTCGTTTACGGGCAAGTCGAGTCTTTGACTGCGCACCGTACAGTGGTTATTGGTAATGCTGCACATGCTATTCATCCTATTGCAGGACAAGGTTTTAATTTAGGCCTTCGCGACGTGCAAGTACTTAGTAATTTAATAGCAAACAGCCAACACGATATAGGCAGCTATGCGTTTACACGTGAATATTCAAAAAAGCGCAGTGATGATATAAAAACCGTAATGAGTTTAACCGATGCACTTGTTAGGCTTTTTTCAAACTCATCGCGAGTGCTCGCATTGGGGCGCAGTATTGGGTTGTTTTCGATGGATTTATTTCCCGCATTAAAAGCGCCATTAGCCAAACAGTTAATGGGGCAAGTTAAACAAGGTAGGCGTTTATGAAGCAAGCACAGGTTTGTATTGTAGGTGGTGGCTGTGTAGGGCTAACACTGGCACTTGGATTGGCAAAAGCCGATATAAGCGTAGTTGTACTCGACGGCGCACCAACACAAGCGTTGCCAACTGACGAATATGGTTTGCGCGTAAGCGCGCTAAGCATTGCAAGTCAAACCTTGCTTGAGCAATTAAATGTATGGCCCGAAATTATCGCACAGCGAGCGTGCGCTTATACGCATATGGATGTACGTGATGCCGACAGTTTTGGCAAAATAGCGTTTGATAACAAACAACTTGAGCTTGAGCATTTAGGCCATATTGTTGAAAACGACATTATCCGCTACGCGCTTATAAAAGAGCTAGAGCAACAACCAAGTGCCACGCTAATGTTTGATACGCAGTATCAGCAAATACATCAAAGCGAATCAGATGTATTTATAACGCTTAAAAGCGGCGAGCCAATTATTGCAAAACTGCTGGTGGCCGCTGATGGGGCAAACTCAGCTATTCGCAAACAATTTAATATGGCACTTAGCTTTAAAGATTACGATCACCATGCGCTAGTCGCAACCGTAAAAACCAAAGAGCCGCACGAAAACACCGCACGCCAAGTGTTTTTACCAACCGGGCCGCTGGCATTTTTACCTCTGAGCGATGCAAATACCCATTCAATAGTATGGTCTACTAGCCCAAACCACTGCGATGAGCTGCTTGCAATGGACGACAGCAGCTTTAATAAAGCCGTAATGGCAGCCATAGATGGCCAATGCGGGCTATGTGAAGTGCAAAGTGCGCGCGCAGCTTTCCCACTTAAAATGCGCTACGCTCAGCAATGGGTTTCAGGCAAAGTGGTACTCATTGGCGATGCTGCACATACAATCCATCCACTTGCAGGGCTTGGTATGAACTTAGGCCTAAAAGATGCGGCTTATTTAATTGAGCTACTCACAAGTGATAGTAAGGAGTTTGCAAGCACGCGCACACTTCGCGATTACGAACGTACCCGTAAGCTCGATGCGCAAAAGCACATAGCCATGATGCAAGGGTTAAAAGAGTTATTTGAAGGTGCAAACCCGGTTAAAAAACTTATCCGCGGAGTAGGGCTATCATTAGTTGATAATTTAGGCCCAATAAAACACCTGTTCGCTAAAGAAGCGATAGGAAAGTAACGTAGGTTGGGTTGAGCGAAGCGAAACCCAACGGATAAAGTAAAGCGATGAGCTTGATTAAAAAAACCGATGTTTAATTTAAACATCGGTTTTTTTATGAAGGTTTTAAATATATTAAAAGCTGCGCTTTTCACGCGAGCAAGCTCAGCGTCTATATGCAAAGTTTAACACTGAGCTTAATTTTACCTGTAGGCGTTTAGCTTGCTGACGCGACGAGCCTAGCTCGTAATTACTATCGTTAGCTAAAAAGTGCTTTGTTAAATCAGTTACAAATTCTCTTGTGCTTCATTCACCATATCTTTGAGTGCATCAATTAACTGCGGGTCGCGTGAGTTTTGCTTAGCAAGTTCTAATGCGTGTTTCATACTGGTGACGGCCTCTTTGAACTGCTTATTTGCAGTATAGCCTTGCGATAAACGCATGTGAGAATAGGCTGCATTTGGGTAATGGGTAGTAAAGTGTTTAAGCGTGGTAATAGCTTTGGCTGTGTTACCAAATTTTTGCTGGCTATGAGCAAATTCTACATATACATCTTGTGGAATTTTAAGCTCAAACCCATATTTATCACTCAGTGCTTGGTAGTAACCTGTAATAAGCGATACATCAGCAAATCTTCCGTGCTCGTCAGTAACGCTAAAAATTAGGTCGCCAAATAAGTGAATTAGGCTATCGCTAAGGGCTGGTAGTATGGTGCCCATATGACTAAAAGTAGGGTAATGCTTATATTCCCATTTTAGCTGTGTTGGCATTTGTTGTTCTAAATTTACTAAAGTATTTAATACACCTGTATAAAAGCGTGACCCTTCACTTGCTACACTAATAAATAACGATTGACCGCCTTTAGGGCTTTTAGTGTATTTTATAATATTATTTTTTAATTCTTCATCACTCCACCAACTGTTTGGGCTTATAGCTATATAGTTATTAAATAACTCAGGCTGATTAACTAAAGTATAAAGCGCTAAAGTACCTGCATTAGAGTGGCCAATTAACGTGTTGTAGCCGTTAGTTGAGTAGTTAGAATTTATGTATGGCATAAGTTCGTCAGAAACAAATTTCAAAAACTCGTCAGTTTGCCCCGCTTCAGGCCATTTATTTTTTACAAAGGTTTGAAACTCAGTTTTAGGCTCACCATCTACTTTAGGTAAGTAATCACGAACGCGGTTAGTTGTATCAATACCAACAAGCAAGGCATTAGGTATCTGCTCGTAATCAACTAAGGATTTTATAACACCAGACGCCGTATGAAAGTGCTCAACACCATCAAGTAAATAAATAACATAAAGCGGCTGATCGTCTTTTACAGTGTCAGGTATGAAAATTTTAATGGGTCTGTCTTCGTTAAGTATTTTTGATTGCAGAATGACTTTTTTACCAACGGTTATGTCAGTTGTATTGGTTTTTGCGTGGCTTAAAAATGGTGTACTAAAAGTAAGTATTAATACAAGCGATAGTAAGAGCTTCATAAATATCCTTATTTAATAATGTATTGCTTAATAATTGCACGGCTTTAAATTTGAGTAAATACTTATATTTTGAGGCAGGTGTTAGACTTAAGTAATTCAAAGCTGCGCTTTTTTATGCGCGCAAGCTTGGCGTATATGATAAATATTAAACTACGAGTTTAGCTTTTCCTTTAGGTCTACGGCTTGCTAACGGGATGAGCGAAGCTCGCAATAATTGCCTTTAAACTCTTATCTATAAAAGCTTAAAAAACCTGCTTGCTTAATTATCCGTCTAAGCGTAAAATGCGCGCTCATTTCGGCTTTTAAACTATTAATTCCTTGCCTTAAACCGACCGGCCGAAACGGTAGAAGGCTCTATTAACCGTAAGGAATATCCATGCGTCATTACGAAATCGTATTCATGGTTCACCCTGATCAGAGTGAGCAAGTAACTGGTATGATCGAACGTTATACTGGTTCTATCACTGAAGCTGGTGGTACTATCCACCGTCTTGAAGACTGGGGCCGCCGTCAACTGGCTTACCCAATCAACAAGCTTCATAAAGCTCATTATGTTCTTATGAACGTTGAAGCACCTACTGAAGTAATCAGCGAGCTAGAAACTACTTTCCGCTACAACGATGCAGTGCTTCGTAACTTAGTTATGCGTACTAAAAATGCTGTAACTGAAGCGTCTCCTCTTGCAAGAGAAGAGAAGAAAGAAGCACCAGCTGCTTAATTGTTTTGAGTCCTAGCATGGCATGTAGTCAGCAGTTATTATAATGGTTAGCCCATATATGAATCAGCTGGTTATATCTGGGGTAGTTTGTAAAACTCCCAAGTTTAGCCAAAGCCCTGCTGGCATCCCGCATTGTATTTTTGTTGTAGAACATAAATCAATGCAAACCGAAGCAGACCTTAACCGTAATAGTTATGTGAGGCTTCAGGTAGTTGCCAGTGGAAAGCAAATGCAACAACAGACTCAACATTTGCACGTTGGGCAGGCATTGCAAGTGAGTGGTTTTTTAAATCGCCACGAAGGTCGTAACGGCCTTAGCCAATTGGTTTTGCATGCTCAGCATATAGAAAGAATTATTTGAGGAATTAATCTCATGGCACGTTATTTCAGACGTCGTAAGTTCTGCCGCTTTAAAGCGGAAGGCGTACAACAAATCGATTACAAAGATCTAGCTACTCTTAGAAACTATGTTACAGAAAGTGGCAAAATCGTACCTAGCCGTATCACAGGTACTAGCGCTAAATACCAGCGCCAGCTAGCAACTGCTATTAAGCGTGCTCGCTACTTAGCCCTTCTTCCATACACTGACTTACATAAGTAAGCAGCGGATTAACAGTTTTTAAAAGGTGTAGAAACATGCAAGTTATTCTACTAGATAAGATCGCTAACCTAGGTAGCCTAGGTGAACAGGTTGTAGTTAAATCTGGTTTCGCACGTAACTTCCTTTTCCCGCAAGGTAAGGCAGTTCCTGCGACTAAAGCTAACATTGAAACGTTTGACGCTCGTCGTGCAGAACTTGAAGCGAAAATCGCTGAACAGTTAGTTGCTGCACAAGCACGCGCTGAAAAACTAGAAGCATTAGCAGAAGTTACATTAGTATCTAAAGCTGGTGACGAAGGTAAGTTATTCGGTTCAATCGGTACTCGTGACATCGCTGACGCTATCTCAGCTGTTGGTGTTGAAGTTGCTAAGTCAGAAGTTCGTTTGCCTCTAGGTACTATCCGTGAGACTGGTGAATTTGACGTATCAATTTCAGTTCACTCAGACGTAACGGCTACTATCAAAGTAATCGTAATCGCTGAAGCTTAATTTTTAATTAAGCTAAAAAAGCCGTGCTATTAGCACGGCTTTTTTGTGCCTATAATTTGGCTAACTTCATTAGTTGAGGGCACAATTTAATACAACCTCGCATAAGCCACTTTTTATTCAATTATTTTTTCATTCCTTTTAAACCTTTTCGAACTGTCATTACGTCTAACTTATTAATACACTTAAATAGCAACTCAACAATAATAATTAAAAGGCGGCATCACGGATGTTACACGTTAAACCCGAACCAACGCCTTTGTGCGAAGCTGCACTCATTGAGCGAGTTAAATCGGGTGATCAAGGCGCATACACAACGCTTTATGAGTTACATATAAAACGAGTATACGGTTTATGTTTGCGCTTATTAGCAGACCAAGCACACGCTGAAGACGCCGCCCAAGAGGTATTTGTACAGGTATGGCATAAAATAGCATTGTTTGATGGGCGTTCGCAGTTTTCTACTTGGCTATATAGTGTTGCCAGTAATGTAGCGATAAGTTACCTGCGCAAGCAAAAAAACTGGTTACAAAAAGTAGTAAGTATTGAACTCAGCGGTATGGATGAGCAATCAGCTAACGACTGCAAAGGCTTAAATGGCCTCGATAAGTTAATAGTAAGGCTTCCTGAGCGCGCACGTATGGTATTTGTATTATTTGCTATTGAAGGTTACAGGCACGAGGAAATCGCGGAGCAATTAAGTATGGCTGTTGGTTCAAGTAAGTCACAATATCATCGTGCTAGGCAGTTATTACAAGAGTGGTATGAAAATGAGTAAACCAAACTTTAACGACTACTTAAATAAGTCATTAAACACGCTTGATAAAGAAATTACGCCACAAAAAGATTTATGGGCGGGGATTGAGCGAGCAATTGTTAATAATAAGCAGAACCCAAACAGCACTATTATTTGGCCAAAACTAACGGCAATAGCAGCGTGTACTGTGGCTGCTTTAATTGCTGTTAATATATTTGTTATAGCACCTGAACCACAGCCCGTAGTGGCTATAAGTGATTACTTTTCGGCTCAAAAAAATAGTTTGTTAGTTGAATACGAAAATAAAGAAGCATTAACCACTAACTGGCAAACGCAACTACAAGAACTTGAAGAAGCTGAGCAAGCAATAAAGCAAGCTCTTGAAAACGAACCACAAAACCAAGCGCTACTGACAATGTTAGCGCAAATATATCAACAACAACTTGATTTAATTAACAAGGTGCACGCGCCACGTTGGCAGCACATTTAGGAGTACGATATGAAAGCGATTTTATTAGGACTGAGCTTATTTCCACTGGCGGCATTTGCGGGTGAAAAAATAGATAAGCAAATAGACGTACCAAGTGGCGGCACTATTTTTATTGAAAACCAACGCGGTGATATACATATTACAGGCTGGGATAAAAACGAATTTAAAGTATCTGGCGAGCTTGATGATAAAGCACAGGGTTATGAGCTTAAAACAAGTGGTGATAAAACCCAGTTTATTGTAAAAATGCCCCGTAAATCAAATTGGGGCAATAGTGGTGACGGCTCAAACCTAACTATATTTATGCCTAAAAGCAGTAGTTTAGAGTTTGCTGGCGTTAATGTATCGGTGACTGCAAAGGAGCTTAAAAACGGCGCTGAAGTTGATGTGGTTAACGGCGAAATTACGGTAGATGATATTACTGGCAACATTAAGCTCACCACTGTAAATGGTGATGTGAACGCTGAGAACTTAAACGGGAATATTCAGTTTGAAACCGTAAATGGTGAAATTAACGATAGGCAATCAAGTGGTGAGCTGCGTTTTAGCGCTGTTAATGGTGATATTAAATCAACTTCAAGCGCTAATGATGTACGCCTTGAAAACGTAAATGGCGATATAGAATTTACGCTATCGGCTATTAAAAACCTACGTATTAATACGGTCAATGGTGAAGCAGAAGTACAGATTAACGAGCTTTTAAAAGGCGGTGATGTACGTTTTGAATCAGTAAGTGGTGATGCCGACTTTTATTTCCCACAAAGTGTATCAGCAAAGTTTGAAATTAAAGCCCATGCTAATGGTAAAATCATTAACAAAGTCAGTAGTGACAAAGTCAGTAAAGCTAAATATGGCCCAGCCAGTGATTTAGAGTTTAGTATCAATGGCGGTAATGCAAATGTTGAAATGGATACCATTAGTGGACGAATAGAGCTTCGTACCAAATAACACTCATTCCCCATCACGATTACAAAAAGCAGGAAAGATTTCCTGCTTTTCTATTTGCACAGCCCCTGCAAGTCGATAGAATAGAGCCATTCAATTTTACTACTGTGAAGTTATGGCCAAACCAGATAAGCAAGTCGATACTCTTAAAGTTCCTCCCCATTCAATAGAAGCTGAACAATCTGTTTTAGGTGGCTTAATGCTTGATAACCAAGCTTTTGACCGCGTAGCTGAGCTTGTTGTATCACAGGATTTTTATACCCGCACGCACAAGTTAATTTTTGAGGCGATGACGGCACTTGCTGAGATTGGCGATCCGATAGATTTAATCACTATTTCTGAAAGTTTAGAAAAAAATAATAAACTTGCAGGTATTGGGGGTTTTGCTTACTTAGCCGAAATTGCTAAAAATACGCCAAGTGCAGCCAACATTGATGCCTACGCAAACATTGTACGTGAGCGTGCTGTTGTACGTGAAATGATTGGCGTGGCAAATGAAATAGCCGAAGCGGGTTTTAATACCGAAGGGCGTACTAGTCACGACCTACTCGATTTTGCCGAAAGCAAAGTATTTAAAATTGCCGAGCAACGTACAAAAAGTACGGAAGGCCCGCAAAGTATTCATAACATACTCGAAAAAACCGTTGATAAAATAGAAGAGCTTTATCAATCGCCACAAGATGGTGTAACGGGTGTAAGTACAGGTTATGCCGATCTTGATAAAATGACGACGGGCCTGCAACCGTCTGACTTAATTATTGTTGCAGCGCGTCCTTCAATGGGTAAAACCACCTTTGCGATGAATCTTGCAGAACATGCCGCAATGACTCAAGACAAACCCGTGCTAATTTACTCGCTAGAGATGCCTTCAGAACAAATTATGATGAGGATGTTAGCGTCTCTTGGCCGTATTAACCAAACTAAGGTACGTACAGGTCAGTTAGATGATGACGATTGGGCGCGACTTTCATCAACAATGGGCTTGTTGATGGAAAAAGGCAAAATGTATGTTGATGATGCCTCGGGCTTAACACCTACCGATGTTCGCTCTCGTGCACGTCGTATTGCGCGTGACCACGGCGGCATTAGTATGATCATGGTCGATTACTTGCAGCTAATGCGCGTACCTAGCCTTGCTGATAACCGAACGCTTGAAATTGCTGAAATTTCGCGTTCACTTAAATCACTAGCAAAAGAGCTAAAATGTCCGGTTGTTGCGCTTTCGCAGCTAAACCGTACGCTAGAGCAACGTGCCGATAAACGCCCAATTAACTCAGATTTACGTGAGTCAGGGTCGATAGAGCAGGATGCCGATTTAATCATGTTTATTTACCGTGACGAAGTTTACAACGAAGACAGTACTGATAAAGGTATTGCTGAGATTATCATAGGTAAACAACGTAACGGCCCAATTGGTAAAGTGCGTTTAACATTCCAAGGTCAATTTTCTCGCTTTGATAATTACGCGGGACCAGCGGTAGATGACGATTACTAATGCGCTTAGCGACTGCTGAAATTAACTTAACGGCACTTGCGCATAATTTAGCGCAAGTTAAGGGCTTTGCACCTAACAGCAAAGTGATGGCGGTGCTAAAAGCAAATGCTTACGGGCATGGATTAGTAACGATTGCGCAGCATTTAAATAATGCTGACGCATTTGCTGTGGCACGTATAGATGAAGGGCTTGCCCTTCGAGCTGGGGGCTTAACAAAACCAATTGTTTTACTAGAAGGCTTTTTTAACAAAGCCGACTTACCGATTCTGCTCGCCAACAATTTTCAAACTATTATTCACGATGAGTACCAATTAGCGGCGCTTGAAAAAGCAAAGCTAGATGCACCAATAACATGCTGGTTAAAAGTAAATACAGGTATGCATCGATTAGGTATTGCGCCAGAGCAGTTTGAAGCCTTTTATAGCCGCTTGCAAAAAACACCTAACGCTAAAAATACCGTTAATTTAATGACCCACTTTTCGTGTGCTGATGACGTTGATAATGCTAAAACGGTTCAGCAAATTACGTTGTTTGATAATTTAGTGAATGGTATTGACCAAGCGCATTGTTTATCAAATTCGGCTGGTATTATTGCCTGGCCGAGCGGTCATGGCGATTGGGTGCGTCCTGGGCTTATGTTATATGGTGTATCGCCAATGGCAAATAGTATTGGGCAGCAACACAAATTAAAACCAGTTATGCGCTTAACTACGCGCGTAATTGCAGTGCGAGATGTGCCTGCTAATGAAGCCGTTGGGTATGGTGGTCGTTGGAAAAGCGATAAACCAACCAAGTTAGCTGTTGTAGCTATGGGTTATGGCGATGGTTATCCTCGGCATGCTAAAGAGGGGACACCGGTAATAATTGGTGAGCAGCGTTATGGTATTGTAGGTAGCGTAGCTATGGACATGATCAGCGTTGATATAGGCGCTAATGAGCATAATATTAAAGTTGGCGACAGAGTCACTATGTGGGGCCCTGAGCTACCAGTTGAAGAAATAGCACTGTGCGCTGATACTATTCCTTACGAGCTATTATGTAATATTACACCACGCGTAAGTTATGAGTATCAGCCATAGTTAGTTTTTAGCGTATACCAATTGGGTATAATTACTCTTTTATAAAGTAAATGTCGCTAAAGCCCATACGGGCAAATTCTTGGTCGCGAAAGTTACGAACAGAAGCAGACCCTTTTGAGGTCATTTCTATTTGGCGTACCATATTTAAGTAATTTGTTAAATCAATACCCTCGGCAGCAGCAATAGCTTGATACATGTCGTGGTATTTATCTTTTGCGAAGTTAATTTCGCGCGGTTGGTTTTTAAATGTATACGTTATTCTGCGTGCCATAATAAGCTCAGTTAAATTGAGTGTTAGTATAATTTTACACTGTATTGAACTGGCATTGAATGATTTGTTTAAATCAAATAATTAAAAAGTAGAGTTTAAAATGAAATTATCAGTAGAGATCAGTAAATATCCACTTCACCAAGATTACATTCCGTTTATTAAAGGCTTTATTGACCGCTTAAACGAATACGAAAATTTAAAAGTGATTACTAATACGCTATCAACGCAAATTTTTGGTGATTATGATTTAGTAATGCAGGTGTTAAATACCGAAATTAAGCGCTCATATGAAGAATTTGGTAAAGCTATTTTTGTATGCAAGTTTCTCTCTGGCGACTTATCGCCTGAATAATCTATAATACCAATCTGCATAAATATTTGATCAATTTAACGAATTAAATTGCACTATAACGTCGTTAAAATTTTTTATTTAGAACAACTAGATACAAAAATTTTGCCTAGTTTTAGCGTGATTTTCTTAACGTTAAATAGACCCCGTATATAAGCAGATTGGTATAACAAATGGCCAACTAAACGGTGATTGCATAATATGGACTTTTTAACACAAACCTTAAGCGGTTTTACAGCAATGTCGCATTGGGAATACATTGCGGTAGGATTGTCGATGGCGTACTTATTATTGGCAATAAAGGAAAGCTTATGGTGTTGGCCGGCGGCATTTTTTAGCACGCTCATTTATACAATTATGTACTGGAATGGCGCATTGCTCATGGAGTCGTTACTTAATTTTTATTATATGTATATGGCTGTGTTTGGATGGGTTGTATGGAGAAAAGGCAAAGCTGAAAATTTAAATATTACATCGTGGTCGATAAACCGTCATGCTGTTTTAATTAGTTTAACAACCGTAGCTGCAATTACAATTGGTTACGTTATGCAAAACTATACGCATGCCGATTTTGCTTACCTTGATAGTTTCACAACGTGTTTTGCCGTAGTAACTACTTACTTAGTTGCTAAAAAAGTCCTCGAAAACTGGCTGTACTGGATTGTAATAGATGCAGCTTCCATGTATTTATATTATGAAAAAGGCTATTACCCAACGCTTGCGCTCTTTATATTTTATACCATTATGGCCGCGTGGGGCTTTAAAACTTGGTACGAAGAGTACGAACAAAGCCAAGCTAAGCCGCTAGCTCAGCTTTAATTAATGATTGAGCATAATCAGCTAGTAAAAATGTGTAGGGCGTTTATAGAGCCTACTAGCGTTACTTCAAGCGAGCGACTACTAAATGGTTTTAGTAACGATAATTTTTTAATACGTACCAAACAACAAGGGTATTTATTAAAGTGTTATAAAAGCCATTGGCCAGCCATAGGACTTGAAGCACAGCGTTTTTTAAGTGAGCTTAATATATGTCCTGCGCCTGTTTGGCTCGATAAAAAGAATAGCCGTGCGGTATTTAATTATATTGAAGGTAATACAGCGCAATCGGATATAACGCTTAGCTTTATTAATAAACTTGCTCAAGTGCACAATTACAAAGTGTCTACCGCGCCAATGGATATAGCTAAAGAGCTGCATTTTTATCAAAGCACCGGCGTATATACGCAATATAAACCTCAAATAGAGCAGGCACTCAAAGTAGTTGCAGCCATGCAATTTGATGAAGGCTTTTGTCATAATGACTTGGTAAAAGATAACATTATTGTAAATGCTTCGGGCATGTATTTAATTGATTTTGAGTACGCGCAAACTAACGATGTATATTTTGATTTGGCAGCCCTTGCAGTGAGCTTTAATCTTAATGAGAGCAGTGACAGTACATTGTTAAACAACTATAAAAATAGCGTTGATAAAACAAGCACGTTTTACCCATCAATAGATAAGCTAAATTACTATAAACTGTTTTTTTTGGTGTTATGTATTGCTTGGTATGAGGAGCGCAACATAACTAGTAAATCTATAATGTTACGTGCGCAGCTAAATAAACTTGTTACTAATACTTTTTTATAAAAGTTACAAACCACCAAAGCGTTCAGCGAGCTCTTTGTACTTTGTTACTTCGGCCGCATCAAATTGTGGTTCGCCATTCTCGTCTTCAGATTTAGCAATTAATAAACTTTCTCTAGAGAGACGTTTTACACGCTCTACTTTTACACCTAAAAATTCAGCGACTTGCTCAGTAGACATTAAACTCATTATTATTTCCTCGTATTAAACTAATCCTCACAGCGACAATCATAATTTTAATGTTACTAAACCGTTACTGTTTCTTATCTAATAAGAATAAATAGCGTGTTTTTAAGCCTTTGTGAAGTGTTTTATTTAAAAGAGTTTAATTAATAAGCATATAAGCTGATCTTACTGGTATTTATTTAAAGATCTCTTTATCATTGCGGGTGCTAAAGCACTGATATCGCGAGTTGGTGTGGCGGCAACAAATGTGCTCTCGTGGTGAAATGGATATCACGTGGCCCTCCGGAGGCTGAGTTGTAGGTTCGATCCCTACCGAGAGCGCCATTTGCTTTTATATGTATTAATTATCCTCTCTATATTACCTAGCTTCTTATTAATTACTCTTGTATTTAAAAATGCATTTACTGCAAAAACTTTGAAAGTTAATTTTAAAAACAGCTTTCTAGTTATTTATACAATGCAAAATTAGCATCCAAAAATCATGTTGTAATTATTTGCATATAAGTTTTAGTGATAAATGAGGAAGACCGATTTAATGTTAAATAGTCAATTAGAGATACTAGCTCAAGGACACGCTTATCTTGAAGGTGTAACTAAAGAGGACTATTCCCAAGTCATCACTCCTAACTTTATTAGCTCGGCTGGAGCTCATATGCGACATATTATCGATCATTATCAATCTTTAATGACCGGCTTTAGCACGCAAAAAGTAGATTATGATTGCCGCTTAAGAGGAGGAGATATTGAAAACTCTCCAACTGCTGCAATAAAAAAAATTGCCGAAATAACAACGTGGATTGAACAGCTAAGTCCAGATGATTTTAATAAACCGTTATCACTTTCAAGCGAAGTTTCAATTAAAAGCAAAAATGTACAAACAGTAACCACATCACTTGCGCGAGAGCTTATTTTTGTAGGCAGTCACGCTGTGCACCATTACGCGATGATTTCACAAATTTCTTTTGCTCAAAAGTCGCAGCTCGATCAAAGCTTTGGTTTAGCACCAAGTACAGCTACTTTTTTAAGAGAAAATAGCCAGCCAGCCAGCACAACCAAAATCGATGCAAAATTAAAATGTGCACGTTAAGCTACTTTTTAACTGATGATGGCTACGAGCTATTTTTTAATCGCGATGAGCAAAAAACACGAGAAACGGCAATCGCTCCAAGTAAGCACCAGGGCAATGCAATTTTCCCCATTGATCCGCAAGGAGGAGGTACTTGGCTTGGGGTATCGCATTTTGGGCAAACACTCGCATTATTAAACGATTACCAAAGTGTATTTGATATAACTGCGGTAAAGCATAGTAGAGGTTTGTTAATCCCTCATTTACTGAGCAATAAAGCCCCTGCATTGTACCAATTACAAAACATGGATTTATCGGGCTACGCGCCTTTTAAGTTATGTATTTTTCCGGATGGACTATCGATAAATAACAATAACGTGGTTTTTGTTAGGTGGGATGCAAAGCAGTTGATCCACTGCCAAGTTGAACCACTTGCTACGTCATCAGGTGTTGAGCTTGAAACGGTGACACAAAAACGTAAACAACAATTTAAGCAACTTATTGATTTAAGACATCCTGAAAGTGAGCAGTTTTTAGCGTTTCATTACAGTAAAGCCGAACAAGGGCAATATGGCGTAAATATGCTAAGGGAAGATGCAATGACGGTCAGTATTAGCCATATTAAAGTTGGTAACACTATACGTTTTAATTATTTTGATAAGCAGTCTCAGCTCATTAGTAGCATTGGTTGTTTAAAAGTGGCTGCTGCTTAACTAAATATTTTTATAGCTGTTACATAACTAAAAAAGTCGACGCAATTAATAGCGTCGACTTTTTTTGCTCAATTTTTACCTGCTATATTAATACAGCAGGTAAAAATTATGAGTGATTTATATAATCATCCTTTTTATCACCAAGGTAGAGCTTAAGTAGCTTTTCAGGCGCACTTGGTAGGTGCACACTTAAAAGTAATCCTGGCGTGTGATTAAAGTTGCTATCAATGCCCATGCAATGAAATTGAGCGCCTAGCTTATGGTATTGCTTTAATAAAATCGGTATGTCTTTTTTATCTTCTTCTATTCCCATAACCAATGCTGATACATGGCCTATGTTTAACGTGTGGTCATTAATAAAGTCTTCAAACTCTGGGTGGAGCTTATTATTAAAAGGCGTATTGGCGCTAACACCTTGTTTATTATTAACCATTGCATGGTCAATAATTGCAACAGAACGAGGGTCATAAAGTTTACTTAATGAAACAGTGCCATATAAAGTCCTATAGCGTGGATTTTGCGCCATAAATGCACCAATCCCTTTAAATAGCAGCAATAAACCATGGTAACTGCCCTGATGCTTTTGAACTATAAACGATCGACCCATTTCTAAGCACGGCTGTTGCTGATTAATAAAAGAAGGTTCAAAGTTAAACATTTGCGATAAATAAAGAGCGCTCACGTCGCTATTTTTTTGTAATAAATCGGTTTGTCCAATTCTATAAGCACCAATAATTTCTTCATTTTTATGATCAAAAATAAACAAATGCATGTAAGTCGCATCAAACTTATCTGTGTCGCATGGCTCGCCACTTCCTTCGTTTAATGTGCGAAAAGTTATTTCTCTGAGGCGTGTTATTTCAGTAACGCAATTAGGTATTTGCTCTTGGTAGCCGTAATAAACTGAGTAACCTTTAAAGTCGACTAAGTGCTGCTCGCTTGGCAAGTTAGCAAGCTCATTTTTCATTTTTGTTTTATCAACTTCCTGCATAATGGCTTTGAGCTGTGTTGATTGGTTATCCTCTTGCCAAGGCGTTACAAAGCGCTCATCGTTTAAGTAACATTGCAAGCGCGCAAGTGCGTTTATGTCGTCAGTTTTTTCAAACTTATTTAATAATTTGGGTGTAAGTAAATTACCAGCGCTTAAGCTAATAGAGCTTTTTTGAATTTTAAGTAATTCGCGTATTAGCATTAATAATCTAAATCGGTAGTAAACACGCCCCAAGTTATAAAAGGTTGAGCTATTCTGACCGCTAATAAATACAGGCAATAAAGGAGCTTGTGTTTTTAAAGCTAGTTGAGCGGCTAAGCGATTCCATTGCCCGTCAGTTACACGCTGTTTTTCTGATTGAAAAAATGACACTCTTCCCGCTGGAAAAACCACAAGTAAGCCATCATTTTTAACATGACTAAAACACTGTTTTATTGCGCTGGTATTAATGGCTGCTTTTGGTTTTAGTGGGTTAGCAAAAATAAAATAGTCTTTAATTTCTTTAAATATTTTTAAACCCACGTTAGCCATTACTTTTGTATCGCTACGATAATGGGTGAGTAAATTTGCAATTATTACGCCCTCAATCATGCCATAAGGATGATTACATACCACTATGCAAGGGCCATGCTTTGGTATTTTGTCAATAACACCTTGTGCACCAAGCACATTTATACCTAATACATTTAACAGCTTTTCACTAAACTCTTGTTTATCTAAACCCGATAAATTATTAGAGAGGTATATATCACGCAGCTTATTGATGCCCAATAGGCTATCGAGCAGCGGAGCGGCTATTTTTAGTATATGACTCAAAGGAGAAACGGTGCTTATTGCCGCTACACTTAAGTTTGATACGGGGTGGTTTAATTTTGTCATATACGTTGATGCTCTTAAATTTTTATAGCTGTTGTGTATATTTAGACCGAGGAAAAACCACATTATGTTCAAATTAGGTTAATTAAGTTTGTTTAAAAGCGTAAAAATAATACTCAAATAGTCTTTTAAGTGCTAAATGGTTGTAGGTTATTAAGAAAATAGAAGAGGGTTTTAATTATCCATAAAATAAGGTTACCCACTACAGCTAATAAGAGTGATACAGCAAGTAATCCTTTGTAGTTATATATCACTACTTACAACTCAAAAACTAGACTTTTAAGCTTAATTAATGCTATTTAAGGTACATCTACTTTAAATGTAAAAAATCTCACCTTTATGCTAATTACTTTGCCTGTGTCTGAGCTCACCCCTGGTATGTACGTTGATAGCGTTACTAAGCAACACGAGGGGATCAATAGCATAAAAATTAAGACCAGTGGCTTGGTGCGCGACAAATCTATTATTAAGCGTTTAGTGTCTGAAGGGGTGCTCGAGCTGCTTATAGATTTTACTAAAGGTGATGCGCCAGTTCCTGCCAAATATAAGCCCCAAAGCGCACCTAAAACATCTAATAGCCAAAAAAAAGTAGAAAAAACACCTATAGCTATTTCTATCGAACAGGAGTTTGCTAAAGCGACTGTAAATTACGATCAGCATGGCCGAAAGTTACAATCATTATATGGTGATTTAACATCTGGCCTGAGTGTTAATATAAAAGTGCTTGATGAAATTGCCAGCGAGATAGTCAGCTCAGTTTTTCGTAATGCTAACGCTATGACTATTCTTACTCGTATAAAAGACAAACATAGCTATAACTGGCGGCATATGATCAACTGCGCCATTTTTACTGCTGTATTTGCTAAATACTTAGGGTATGAAAAGGCTGTTGTACAAGAGCTTGCAATGGGGGCGTTACTTCATGACTTAGGCCAAGCTAAATTACCGCAGGGTATATTTTCCAAGCCAACTAAACTAAGTAATAACGAGCTAGCAGCAATTAAAAAGCATGTTGCCCAAGGTTTAGGTTTAGTTAAAGGTGAGAAGGGTATAACTCCCCTTATGCTCGATATGATAGTAAATCATCATGAGCGTTTAGATGGCTCTGGTTATCCGCGAGGCCTGCAGGCTGAAAAGTTAAGTCGCCCGGCGCGTATAATGGCAATTGTAGATGTGTACGATGCTATGACAGCCGATAGAATGCACCAAGAGGGTGATGAGCCTATTAATGCATTACGCTACTTATTAGCCAATAAACACTTGTTTGATGGTGAACTAGTTCAGCGCTTTATAAAGTGCTTGGGGGTCCATCCGGTAGGGACTATTGTAAAATTAACGAATGAACGTTTAGCCTTAGTGCTTGAGGGGAACGTATTAAATCCTATAAAACCTAAAATTAAGCTATTTTATAATGCTAAGCACAATCATCATGTTACACCTAAAGACATAGATTTAAGTGAGCACACCCAAGAGCTTAAAATACTAGCAAGTGTTAAGCCTCTTGATTATCAGATTAATTTGTCTCGCCTGCTAAAAGAGCATTTGTTGAACTAGTTTTACTGCATTGCCTTTTTTTAGTTTGTTTTGCAGAAATAAACGCACCCAAAAAACAACTCCCCATCAGTGTTAACCATAGCAAAGTACCTAACTCTACATGCAATGCAAAACAACAAAGCGTTAAAGAAATCAACGCATTTAACATTGCCCCTAACCAATAATGGTTTACGGGGTTATCGCATTGTCCTGCTTGAGTGCATGCGCAGTAATTTGCTTTGTAAAAGCAAAATACACTCGCCCCACAAAATATTAGCCCTGTAATAATAAATAAAATGATCACAGTTTTACTTCCTTTGCGATTTTATAGTGAGTGTAATTTGCTATATATTTCAAGTCAATCTAAATGATAATTAATTACAATTAGAGCTTTAACTCTAATAACACATTTCTCATCCGATGAGTTTTAAATAGTTGTTAAAATGTCGTTAAATAACATGTTTTTTGCTGTTTTTTGACGCATTCATAGAGTTTTTTACAAAAAATTAAGGTAGTGTAGCAAAGTTTCAAATCCTAATAACAACACACATAGTACCCAGACAGTCAGTTTGGTTAAGGACTCAACAATGAAATTTTCTAAAACTCTTATTGCAGCTTCGCTTGCATTTGTTTCAGCTGATAGCTTTGCAGCTGCGTTTCAATTATCAGAGCAAAATGCATCGGGTTTAGGCCGTGCATACGCTGGTGAAGCTTCTATCGCAGACGATGCGTCTGTAGTTGCACGTAACCCTGCACTAATGACTTTATTTAAAGATAAACAACTAAGTGTTGCTGCTATTGGTGTAATTCCAGATGTAAGTATTGAAGGCGAAAGTACTAATAACGGTATTGACCCAAGTGCATTAGATGACGACAGCATTGCACCAAGTGCTGTAGTACCTGCTGTTTACTTTACTATGCCTTACAACGATAAAGTATCGATTGGTTTTGGCGCATTTTCTAACTTTGGTTTATCTACAGAGTTTAACGACGAATACGTTGCTGGCCAAATTGCTGGCGAAACAGAAATCTTTACTGTTAACCTTAATGCAAGCGTTGCTTATAAAGTAACTGAGCAATTCAGCTTTGGTATTGGTTTAAACGCTATTTATGCTGATGCAACTGTTATTCGTAAAGTGGGTGCTAATGCAAGCGGTATTGATTTTGGTGCTGATGCTGTAAACCTTCAAGGTGATGATACTGGTTTTGGTTTAAACGTTGGTTTAATGTATCAGCTAGATGATAACAGCCGTTTTGGTTTTAACTATCGTAGCGAAACAGACATCACATTTGATGGTGACTTCTCAAACGATCTACCAGCAGCTATTGGTGGTACAGGCGGCGCTAAGCTACCAGGAGCTGTTGATCTAACACTACCAGCTATTGCTGAGTTTTCTGGCTCACATCAGTTAGATGATAAGTTAGGCCTACATTACAGTGTATTATGGACAGGTTGGAGCAGCTTTGAATCACTAGAAGCACAAGTAACGTTACCAACTGGTGATAAGTTTGTTGCGTTTGAAAAGCAAGAGCAGTTTGATGACTCTTTCAGATACTCTGTAGGTGCTGATTACCAATACAACGAAGATTTACTACTTCGTGCCGGTGTTGCATTTGATGAGTCTCCAGTATCACAAACGCACCTATCAATCTCTATTCCTGATACCGATCGCTTTTGGTTCTCGTTTGGCGGTAACTACACAATTGATCAAAACTCTAACGTTGATCTTGGTGTAAGTATCATCCGTGGTAAAACACAAACGTTCACAGAAGCTGATGACTCGGGCAGCCAGTGGGGCTTCGAATCTAAAGGCCACGCGGTATTACTTGGCGCTCAGTATAACTACAAGTTTTAATGTAGAAGTGTCTCGTGGTTAATCACAGGGCACAAAAAAGCCGCTCACTTTAATTAAAGTGAGCGGCTTTTTTAATGCCTATTAAATAGTGTTAATAGGCATTTTATGAAAGCTTATAAGCTTTCTATTTTAGTTTTTTGCTCAAGTAGCTTAGTTTTAGCATCGCTAAACTCAGCCAGTTTTGCATTTTCTTTAGCAAGTACCGCTTCAGGTGCGTTATTAACAAACTTTTCGTTAGCGAGTTTGTTTTGCACTTGTGCTAGGCCTTTTTCTGCTTTTTCGAGTTGCTTATTAATACGTGAAAGCTCGGCTTCTACATCAATTAAGCCCGCCATTGGGATCATGATCTCAAGGTTGCCAACATAAGACGTTGCACATGCAGGTGCGTCGTCTTTGTTTTCAAGCATTGTAAACTCTTCAATTTTTGCAAGTGATGCTAAAAATGATTTGTTTTCTTCAATACGGCGCACGTCGTCGCTTGATGCATTAGCAAGTAATACGCTAAGCGGTTTACTTGGGCTAATATCCATTTCACCACGAATGTTACGAATAGCTAAAATGAATTGCTTAACCCACTCTAAGTCGTCCATCGCTTTAGCATCAACGCTTGCTTCATTATATACAGGGAACGGCTGAACCATAATGCTGGTGTTTGTTGTTTCAAGGCCTGCAAGAGGTGCAACACGTTGCCAAATCGTTTCAGTGATGTACGGCATCATTGGGTGCATTAAACGCAGTAAGCTTTCAAGTACGGTAATAAGTGTATTACGTGTACCACGTTGCTGCGCTTCATTACCTTTAAATAATACCGGCTTAGTTAGCTCTAAGTACCAATCACAGAACTGGTTCCAAGTGAATTCGTAAAGCGTGTTAGCAGCTAAGTCAAAGCGGTAGTTATCAAGGTGCTCAGTGTATGTTTTAACTGTTGACTCAAATTGACCTAAAATCCAGCGGTCAGCTAATGAAAGCTCTTTTTGTGCATCGTTTGCAAAACCACAGTCTTGCTCTTCTGTATTCATTAATACGTAACGGCTCGCGTTCCATAATTTATTACAGAAGTTACGGTAACCTTCAAGGCGGTTCATGTCCCAGTTAATATCACGACCGGTAGATGCCATTGCAGCAAGTGTAAAGCGAAGGGCGTCGGTGCCGTGTGCCTCAATACCGCCTGCAAATACTTTACGCGTATCTTTTTCGATTTTAGCGGCAAGTTTTGGCTGCATCATGTTACCAGTACGTTTTTGTACTAGGTCTTCAAGTTCAATGCCGTCAATCATGTCTAGTGGGTCAAGTACGTTACCTTTTGACTTAGACATTTTATCGCCATTGTCATCACGTATTAAGCCCGTTACATATACGGTTTTAAACGGAACTTGTGGTTTGCCATTTTCGTCTTTTACAAAGTGCAGCGTCATCATAATCATGCGCGCAACCCAGAAGAAAATAATATCAAAACCAGTTACCAACACGTCAGACGGGTGGAAGGTTTTTAAATCATCGGTATTTTCAGGCCAACCTTGTGTAGAGAACGTCCAAAGCGCTGATGAGAACCACGTATCAAGTACGTCTTCGTCTTGGCTTAGCGTTACGTTATCTGCAATGTTGTTTTCACGGCGAACTTCGGCTTCGTCGCGACCAACAAATACATTGCCTTCACTGTCGTACCAAGCTGGAATGCGGTGACCCCACCAAAGCTGGCGTGAAATACACCAATCTTGTACGTCGTTCATCCACGAGAAGTACATGTTTTCGTATTGCTTAGGTACAAATTGAATGTCGCCGTTTTTAACAGCGTCTTTTGCAGGTTCAGCAAGTGGTGCAACACGTACATACCATTGGTCGGTAAGCAGTGGCTCAATTACCACACCAGAGCGATCGCCGTAAGGAACCGTTAAACCATGGTCTTCAATTTTTTCAAGTAAACCTAGTTCTTCAAATTCAGCCACAATTGCTTTACGCGCTGCAAAACGATCTAGGCCGTGCAAGCGCTCAGGTATTGGTGCATCAAACTCAAGCTCTTTACCGTCAAAGGTGTATGTTTCACCTTGGGTAAGAATAGCGGCGTCTTTATCGAAAATGTTGATCATAGGCATTTGATGACGCTTGCCCACTTCGTTATCGTTAAAGTCGTGCGCTGGGGTTATTTTTACACAGCCCGTGCCTTTATCTTTATCGGCGTGTTCGTCAGCAACAATTTTAATACGACGATTAACGATGGGTAATAAAATCTCTTTACCGATTAAATCTGTGTAGCGCTCATCATCAGGATTTACTGCAACACCTGAGTCACCCAACATGGTTTCAGGACGTGTTGTTGCTACTACTATGTAGTCTTTTCCGTCTTGTGTTGTAACGCCATCAGCTAATGGGTAACGTAAGTTCCACATGTGGCCTTGCTTGTCTTTGTTTTCAACTTCAAGATCAGAAATAGCCGTGTGTAATTTTGGATCCCAGTTTACTAGGCGCTTGCCTCGGTAAATTAGGTTTTCTTTATGGAGGCGTACAAACACTTCTTTAACAGCTTCAGATAAACCATCATCCATGGTAAAGCGTTCACGATCCCAATCAACCGATGCGCCAAGGCGACGAAGCTGCTTAGTGATAGTACCGCCAGATTCTTTTTTCCATTCCCAGATTTTATTAATAAAATCTTCGCGGCCTAAATCGTGGCGTGTTTTGCCTTCTTCGGCATGCAGTTTACGCTCAACCAACATTTGCGTTGCAATACCTGCGTGGTCAGTACCTACTTGCCATAATGTGTTGTTACCTTGCATACGTTTAAAACGCGTTAGGGTATCCATTATTGTATCTTGGAAGGCGTGGCCCATGTGTAAGCTACCAGTGACATTTGGCGGCGGGATCATAATTGAATATGGTACGCCTTGGCCAGATGGCTTAAAGTAGCCTTTTTGTTCCCAGTCTTGATATAGAGACTGTTCAATATCTTGCGGATTGTAGGTTTTATCCATTACACAGAACCTTAAATAAGTACTTAAATTAGTTGGTTAGTTTGCCTGATTGGCTAGCTATTAATATCTTGCGTGGTGAGATTGGCACCGAGTTGGCGTAGCTTTTTAAAACGCTCGCGGGCTGCTTGCTTAGCAGCTGGTTCTACGGGTACAAAATCAAAAACTTGGTTAAACCGACGAATGTAATCCGGTAACTGAGTAGCCAAGTTAATTAAAACTTTACGATTGCCAACAGGTGGCGTAATACCAATTTCTACAGGTGCGCCGCCTTTAGGGCCTTCACCTTGTAAATTATGTGGCACAAAACTATCTGGATCGAATGCCCAAATTATTTCATCAATGGCACAGGCTGCTTCGTTATCGTTAACACAAATAAACACACGCTGCCCATTTCGATACTGATCGGCTGCAATTTGAGCTGCCAATGCAAAATGATCGTCAGCCTTCGCTTTAGACTCATCTTGTTGCTTTAGAACGAAAAATTTAGCGTTCATGTTCATTGTATCGGGGTTTCCCATGACATTGAATGTATACCAAATTGATATACACAAATTAAGAGGCAGATTTTGCCATATAACGGGGTTTGCTTCAATTAATACACAAATAAATAAGGCGCCAAATGGCGCCTTATAAATAGCTAAATAGATTATTAATCGTGCGTAGCTTCGCTTACACCCGCTCGATTTAATAAATACTGAGTAAGCATAGGAACAGGACGGCCCGTTGCGCCTTTTTTAGCGCCACTGCGCCACGCTGTACCGGCAACATCTAAATGTGCCCAATTATACTTTTTAGTAAATTTAGATAAGAAACATGCCGCAGTAATAGTACCCGCAGAGCGTCCACCTAAGTTCGTAAAGTCAGCAAATGGGCTTTCTAGTTGATCTTGATAGTCATCCCATAACGGTAACTGCCATGCACGGTCGCCACTTTGCTCAGACGCTTTTAATAAATCGTGCGCAAGTGGGTTATGGTTTGATAGTAAACCAGTAGCATGCGCGCCAAGGGCTACAATACACGCGCCAGTTAGCGTTGCTACGTCAATAACCGTATCTGGATTAAAGCGTTCAACATATGTTAGTGCGTCACATAATACTAAGCGGCCTTCAGCGTCGGTGTTTAATACTTCAACTGTTTGCCCTGACATTGTTGTTAAAATATCACCTGGACGATACGCATTTGAGCCAGGCATGTTTTCACAACCCGCTAAAACACCAATAACGTTAATCGGCAATTGCATTTGTGCAAGTGCACGCATTGCGCCAATAACGCCTGCTGCTCCGCCCATGTCGTATTTCATTTCGTCCATGCCTTCGCCTGGTTTTAATGAAATACCGCCTGAATCAAACGTTAGACCTTTACCAACAAGTACAATAGGGGCTTGGTCATCAGCGGCGCCTTTGTAGTTAATAATCGACATAATCGATTCGTTATCACTACCTCGGCCAACAGCTAGGTAAGAATTCATACCAAGTTCTGCCATTTGCTTTTCGTCAATAAGATCAACAGTGATGTTGTCAAAATCAGTTGCCAGCTCTTGTGCTTGTTCACCTAAGTACACAGGATTACAAATATTTGGTGGCATATTAGCTACGTCTTTACATAGCTTACTACCTGCTGCAATGGCTAAACCATGCTCAATAGCGCTTTCGCCAATAGTTAGTTCGCGTCGTGTTGGTACGTTAAACACCATTTTACGCAGTGGACGGCGAGGGTCTACTTTTTTACTTTTCAGTTGGTTAAACGTATATAAGCAGTCTTGCGTTGTCTCAACTGCCTGACGTACTTTCCAGTAGGTGTCGCGACCTTTAACGTGTTGCTCTGTTAAAAAGCAGACTGCTTCCATAGAGCCCGTTTCGTTTAAGGTATTTATAGTTTTAGAAATGATTTGTTTATATTGCTTATCATCAAGCTCACGCTCTTTACCACAACCAACAAGCAATATGCGCTCGCTTAATACATTAGGTACATGATGCAATAATAAAACTTGGCCTGGCTTACCTTCTAAATCGCCACGGCGAAGTAAATTAGAGATATAACCATCACTAATTTTATCGAGTTGTTCACCAATGGGGGATAACCTACGTGGCTCGTAAACGCCAACCACAATACATGCGCTGCGCTGTTTTTCTGGGCTACCACTTTTTACGTTAAATTCCATTGTTACTCCTGGTTTTGAGTCGTTTAAGTTACTAAGTTGGGGCTAAAAAAGTATTTTCTAGTCTTATCTACGTAACTTATGTAAGGATAATTCTTATTTTAGCTGATTTTGTTAGACTCTTACTGTGTAATTGAACTTTATATGCTTAAGGGCTACTAATGCAACATTATATCGTGCACTTAGGTAGGATAATTAATTTTGATGGCTTATAATAATAGCCTATTTGCCGGTATTAATTGGGTAAAATAGCTATTTAACTATTCAATTCTCACTATCGTAGTGAAATTCCATGTTTAACAGGGGCGAGCATTGCTAATTTTCCGTTATTTGACCGCTGAGGTTTTAAAATCGCAGGTCGCCGTATTTTTAACTTTGATGACAATATTTTTGTCACAAAAGTTAGTTGGTATTTTAGGTGATGCCTCTGAGGGCAGCATTCCTGCTAAATTAGTGCTATCGATGATTGCACTAAAACTTCCACAACTAGCCTCGCTAATACTTCCGCTGAGTATATTTTTAGGCATTATTTTAGCCTACAGCCGTATTTACGCCGATAGCGAAATGACCGTACTTAAAGCCTGTGGCGTAAGTGAATGGTATGTTGTGCGCGTAACACTTATATCAAGTGTAGGGCTTGCTATATTAGCCGCAGCACTGACTATGTATATAGCGCCGTGGGCAAGCGAGCAAGAGTATCAATTAAAAGAACAAGCCAAAGCCGATGCGGGGCTATCCGCACTCAGAGCTGGGCGGTTCCAAGAAACCGGTAACGAAAAAGCCGTGGTGTTTATTCATAATATTGAAAAGGGTGGCAAAGAGCTCAATAAGGTATTTGTTGCACAGTTACCCGATAGCGAAAAAGGCAACCTAGCGCGCTTAGTATATGCAGAGCAAGGTGTTGTGGTTGAAGCAGTAAATGGTGAGCAACAGCTCGTGCTAACAGACGGTAAACGTTACGAAACAGATGGCACAACGCCTGCACTTAACTTAACAGAATTTGATGGTTACAGCGTACAAATACGAGAACAAGAAATAGAGCACCAACGCCGTAAATTAGAGGCTGTGCCTACTAATCAATTACTCGCCATTAATACTCATGAATCTATTGCTCAATGGCAGTGGCGACTCGCTATTCCATTATCAATTCCGTTACTTACCTTACTGGCAGTACCGCTAAGTGTGGTTAATCCTCGCCAAGGTAAATTTGCAAAACTAGTGCCTGCTATAAGCTTGTACTTAGGCTATTTTATTTTACTAAATGCCGCTAAATTTGCAGTTGAAGATGGCAAAATTCCGCCTTCAATTGGCTTGTGGTGGATTCACCTAAGTGCCTTGTTTATAGGTGGATTATTAATTATAAAAGGGCGGCCGCTGGGCGCTTGGCTTAAAGCCGTTGTAACTAAGCGGGAGTTAGGCTCATGATGAAAACGCTTGATTGGTATTTAGGCCGCAGTATTTTACAAACTACCGGCTTTGCATTGTTGGTACTTGTTGGTATTAGCACCTTAATTAAGTTTATCGACCAGCTAAAGTCGGTAGGGCGTGGCAGTTACGATTTAATGACCGCAATGCTTTACACGCTTTACACAATACCTGGCGATTTAGTGGTGTTTTTTCCGATGGCTGCGCTAATTGGTGGCTTAACGGGGTTGGGGGCACTTGCCTCAAACAGTGAGCTGGTAGTGATGCAAGCGGCTGGTATGTCGCGCTTACAAATAATTGGCTCTGTAATGAAAACGGCCATATTTATGGCTGTATGCATGATGGCACTTGGCGAATGGGGTGCACCTGAAGCGCAATTACACGCCAAAGAAATGCGTAACCAAGCAATACATGGCGGCGATGTATTTAACACACAAAAAGGTGTATGGGCTAAAGACGGCAGCAATTTTATTAATATTGAAGATGTTGACGAAAACGGCAGGCTCAATGGGGTACACATGTACCACTTTGACAAATCGTTAGAGCTTACCCAAATCACTAAAGCAAAAGATGCACTGAGCCGAAAAGAAGGCTGGCTACTTCGTGATGTAAATAAGGTTATTATTACGAGCGAAAAAACCACAACAGAGCAACTACCAGAAGAGTTTTACCCTTCACAATTGACCGCTGAAAAGTTAGGGGTTGTTTCGGTAAAACCAGAGTCACTTTCATTTACTGGGCTTTGGTCGTATTTAACTTACTTAGAGCAAAACGAACAAGACACCAGTACCTACGAGCTTGCTCTGTGGCGTAAGCTTATGCAGCCTGTATCTGTAGCGGTAATGCTGCTGGTGGCGCTCTCGTTTATATTTGGCCCGCTGCGTACCGTTACTATGGGCGCACGTATTATTATGGGTGTTGTAACGGGGATCGTGTTTCACTTAACTAATGAAATATTTGGCCCTGTAGTTATGGTTTACCAAATACCTGCCATTATAGGGGCGGTATTACCCAGTATTATATTTATAGGCTTTGCGACATATTTGATGAATAAACGGGTATAGAGTACCTATTCAAAGTATGAAAAAGGGTGACCAGTAGTCACCCTTTTTGCTTTTTAATTACCAGTTTTGGAAAGCAGGTATTAATCAAGCTCACTATAAATACGTCTGTTCTCTTCTTTAGTAAGTGCAATAACTTCTGTTTTAGAGATGTAATCTTGTAGTGCTTTTTTGTTTTTAAAATCTACTAACACCACCAAATTACCTAAACCGAGTAAAGCGCTAACGCTGCGGATAATTGATTGCGGCCAGCTAATTAAATTACCTTCAAGAGTTTGTACTTTTAAACGCCATGCACGCATGCCAATGGTTTGCCCGCTTTTAGTCCAAAAGTAGCCAAAAAATACTAAGCTAACAATAATTAAAAGAGCGGTACGAATACCCGAAAGAAGATTTGAATTTTGAATAAATGCAGATACATCCTCTGCGCCATTTAAACTAATTACATCGAGAGAAATAAGCCCCTGTACTGCAAATAAATACAGCACTACAGTTAACATCGCAAACGCAATAATGGCTAACGTATCGTAGACCAACGACGCAAAACGGCGCCAAAAACCAGCACGTGGAAACTCACCCGACATAAATACACTCTCACTATTAATATGTGAGCTAGTTTAACAAAAAAGCTTACAAATACTAAGACATGTTAATGTTTAGAGAGAATTGATTTTATTGCTGTAAATTACTACCTACGAAGGGGAATGAAAAAGACCCTACTATTTACAGTAAGGCCTTTTAATTTATAGCGAGTTTAACCTAGCTTAATGGCAAGGTATTTTATGTCGTCACCACTTATTTGCGGTAAAAAATAAATATCGCCGTATTTAAAATACTGCTGCGAGTTAATTATTACGGCCTGTGCAGCCAGAGGCAATGAATCGTAAGTTTGGCCCAAGTTATAGTCATTCATATTACCCACTTTTATTGCCTGATTAAGGCGAGTTGATGGCTCATCAACAACCGTATAACCATCATTATCCGCAATGTAGTACACATTTTGATAAGTGTAGTAAGTCGTATTATGGTGTTTAAAATGCCTGTAATTTCTTGGTAGCGTATTTATACGCAGGCCTCTAGGTGGTTTAACAACATGGTAGCCTCTTTTAGCTTTACGGTAATAAAGGCCGTCGTTAAACGTAAACGAAATACCATTAAATCTGATTGATGCGCTATTGCGTGGTAAATGGTTTATAAATCGATTTTGTCTGTAAGCGACTGAATTGTGATGGCTTGTTAAGTAGTTATATTTTCGCTGGTTGTAGCGGTGTAGTTCACGCTTTTCCTGTTTGTACTTAGCAAGTTTACGTTTTTCTTGCTTACGGTCTTCTCGTTTTTCTTTTTTATGCTCAATACGCTGCTTTTTTTCATGGCGGCGTTCATCGCGTTTATATTCAACACGTTTTTCGTGGTCACGTTTAAAGCTTTTATCATTCTCTCGCTCGTTTTGTGCTCCAAGCGCAGAGCCTGATACTGCGCCAATGGCGAGCAGGGCAGGTAGTAAAAAAGTAAGTTTCATAGTATTGCCTCGTTTATGTTTTTACATAACTGGGTTCAATACTAGCGGCTCAAACTGAATGTTAACTGACATACAACAGCAAACGGAGTTATGCTTACAGCTTTTTACATTTTACTGACGGTTCTTGACATAATCTCTAGTTTTTGACGATTTTAGGAATATTTTGATACACCAAAATGATTAGTGGTATCACAAAAAATGGATACGAAATTAGTAATTAAGCCTTCCTTGGCTTTGCAGATTAATTACTTTTGATAAAAAGGATAATCGCTATAACCTACTTCAGTACCGCCATACATAGTGGCTGCATCAGCTTCGTTAAACGTCCAATTATTTGCTATACGCTCTGGTAAATCAGGGTTAGCTATAAATGGGCGACCAAATGCAAATAAGTCACCGTAACCTTCACCTAAAATACGCACTGCTTTTTCTACTGTGTATTTACCTGCATAAATAATGCGCCCTGAAAATTCAGCTCGGACTGCTTTATAAAATTCTTGTGGTAAATCGGGAGCGTTATCCCAATCAGCTTCCGCAATCGATAAGTAAGCAATACCTGCTTGCTCAAGCACTTTAACGGCCTGGATATAAGTGTGATGAGGGTTTGATTCAACAAGTCCTAAATACACTCGTGTTTCATCTGTGCTTTCAAATAAAGGAGCAAAGCGAACACCTAAACGATCAGAGCCTACAACGTCACTTACCGCTTCAACTATCTCTTTTAAAAAGCGCAGGCGATTACTAAGCGTTCCACCGTATTGATCGTCACGGTTATTAGTATGCTCAGAAATAAACTGATTAACTAAATAGCCGTTAGCACAATGAAGCTCCACACCATCAAAGCCAGCTTCTAGAGCATTGCGTGCAGCTTGAGCATACATGTTTACCAGTTCGCCAACTTCAGTTGTTGTTAGCGCACGAGGCTCACTTGGGTCAGCCAATGCGCCTTCACCAGGTGCGGTTTCAATAAATACTTTTACATTGTCAGCAATAATATCTGAAGGGCCAACCGGTTTACCTGAATTTGGTTGTAGTGTGGCGTGCGATACGCGCCCTACATGCCAAAGCTGAGCAAAAATAACGCCGCCTTTAGCGTGTACTGCATGTGTTACTTTTTTCCAGCCTTCAATTTGTGCTTGCGAGTGAATACCTGGGGTCCAAGCGTAACCTTGCCCACGAGGTTCTATTTGTGTGCCTTCGGTAACCATAAAACCAGCCGATGCACGCTGCGAGTAATACTCAGCCATTAATTCATTAGGAATATTGCCAGGCTGAGTGCTGCGAGAGCGAGTAAGAGGAGGCATCACAATACGGTTTTTAAGTGTAAAAGGGCCAAGCTCAATTGATGAGAGTAAAGGAGCGGTATTAACTAAATCTGATTTCATTTTAAATTCTCTTATAAAGCAAACAAAGGCTTAAATAGTGGTTAAGCAACATTGGCAGCATAGAGATTTAAAGATACAATTTGAAACAACACTTTTTTGTGCAGCATACAATTATGAATGGTATCAGTCGGCTCGATATAAAGCAGTTAAGAGTACTCAGTAGCTTATTAGAACTGCAAAATCTTTCACAAGTAGCCAAAAAAATGGGGTTAACGCAACAAGCTATTAGTGAGCAACTACGAAAACTACGAGACTTATTTGACGATCGCTTGTTTATTCGCCAAGGCAATAACATGGTTGCTACTCCTAAAGCGCAAGGGCTCAAGGCACCTATTAATAATATTTTAAAGCAATTAGAGTCGTTACTAGAGCCCGAGCAGTTTAGCCCGCAAACTTATAAAGGTGTGTTTACCATAAGCGCAACCGACTACGCCACGCAGGCCTTATTGCCGCAATTATTTAATATTACCCGCCGCGAAGCGCCAGGTTTAAAGCTGATTGTGCGCGACTTTGCATCCGACAACGTTAATCAACTTATAACGGCAGGCGAGCTTGATTTGCTGATAAGCTTTCCAGAATTTATACCCGACAACCTTTCTTATATCACTTTGTTTGAAGAACAACATTTGTGTATTACCGGTATAGGTAACACGACTTACACTGAACCTTTGAGTTTGGCGCAATTTGCAAAGCATCCACAGCTAGTGGTGTCGCCATCTCGTGCAAATTTGCGCGGATCGCACGATCAGTGGTTTGAAAGCCAAGGGCTAAAACGTAATATTGTAATGTCGGTACCAAGTTTTTCTGCGGTGCCCGACATTTTACATACAACCGATATGCTCGCGTTTTACCCATCAAGATTATTACCAAACAGCAAAGTTAAACAGCTAAAAATAGAAGCTCTGCCCCCTACATTTAAAGTAATAGCCGCATGGCATCCGCGTACTAATAACAGCCCTATTCATAAATGGTTGATAGAGCAATTACAAAACTTATAAAATCCGTAAAAATGCAACAAGATCTAAACGCTCTTGCTTGGTGAGTTTTAATGGTTTTAACAGTTTCGTCGTTTTAGGAAAGTGTGGATCGTTTAATTGGCTTTTCCTAGGCTTAGGTCTTGCTCCACCATGGTTGTACATGTTTACTATGCCTAGTAGGTCATCAAAAAGCCCATTGTGCATCCAAGGAAATGTTTCAGTTAAACCAAGTAGAGAAGGGGTTCTAAATAACCCTATATCACTTGGATTATTTGTAAAATTAAACCGCCCTTTATCTTCAAAACTACGGCCGTAATAATGAAGGCCAGTGCCATGAAATTGGTTGTCACTTAATAGTGCGCCATTGTGGCAAGTCATACATTTTGCTTTGGTTCTAAATAAATGTAATCCGTTTAATTCATTATCGGATAAACGTCTAAGCGCTTTTTTTGGATTACTCTGAACCTCATTAATAAATGATTTAAAGCGAGTATTAGGTGCAATGAGTGTTCGCTCAAAAGCTACGAGGGCTTCTGCCATTTGTGCCATAGAGAGCGTATTTGAATTAAAAGCACTTTTATTAAATGCCGTATAGCTTTTATCTTTATTGACCCGCATTAAAGCTTTTTGTGGATCTAAGTCCATTTCAATTGGGTTGCTAATGGGCATAAGTGCTTGTTGCTCAGCTGTTTTAGCGCGACCATCCCAAAAAAAACTTTGCCACTGATCTATACCAAAAATTGCAGGGGTATTGCGTGTGCCTATTTTCCCATCAATACCCACTGCGGTTGTGCGGCCATCATGAAAGCCTTTGTCGCGCTCATGGCAGGTTGCGCAGCTAACGGTATTATTACGCGAGAGCTGCACATCATGAAAGAGCTTGTCACCTAAAGCAACATGCTCAGGTTTTGGCGAGGCTACAGGCAAAAGCGACATGGGCTCAACGCTTCTGCCATCACTGGTTTGAATAGCAGGCCAGTGTGCTTGGCCTTTGCTATACAGTGAGCGTAAATCGTGGCTACTTGTTGGTGTGGCGTTTAAGCTAAATGAGCACAGAAAAAAAATGCTTAATAACCTAATCATAGTTATAGCTAACTCCTAGCCAGAACATACGCCCAGGCTCAATACCAGATGCGCCTTCGTTTACTGTGTAAGTACGTGCATTCAACAAGTTAGAAATATCTGCTCTTATTTCAACTGACTGGGTTTTTGTTAGGTTGTGGCTATAGCGCAGGCTAAGGCCTAGCATGGTTCTAGCACGAATTTCTTGTTCTTCGTATACATCAACAAGTGTTGATTCTGCAGGACAATTTGCACAGCTCTGTTCAAGGCCTATGCTTTCGCTTGCGCCGGTACTCACTGCGCTGGTGTAGCTATCACTGAAGGTTACGTTAAGCCCTGTGCTTAATGAATTGCTCCAATCAACATTCCAACCTAGCGCACCGGTAATCGGAGTGCCAAAGTTTGTACGAATTTGATCAAGTTGTCCAAGCGTTACAAGCTCGCCGCTGCCACTTGCATTTACGTAGTAAACGAGTTCGTCAAGGGGGGTATTTTCAGCAGTGGTATTGTAGTCGTCGTTAGAGACTTTGTTTTCAGCGTATGAGGCGTTAGCCCATAATGAATGGCTACCAAACTGCGCGCTCCACGAAATAGAATAGCGCTCTGAGCTACCATCACCTTCGTTGGTCATACGAATATATTTATAGCCATCGCTACCTGCTTCTTCATCGGTAACCTGAGAAAATTGCTGATGCTTTTTACGTTTTACATATTTAAGCGATACATTACCTGCTTTTTCAAATGAATGTGCAATACCTAATGCGAGTTCGTCATCGTACGGGGTGTTTACATCATCAAAGCGGTACTTAAACGCGCCAGTATAGTTAGAAGGTAGCCACCCTTGCAGGTAACCGTTTTCAATTGGGCGGTATTCTCGATATGAAAAACGCTGCTGTTCTTTGACTTTATAACCAATAATGGCAGAGTCGTAATAGCGGTTAACGCCTGCACTAATAATAGTGCGGTTGTCGTTAAATACGTCGTAACCCAGCGATATACGTGGCGCGATATTATGATTTGCTAAAAAGTCATCATATTCGTAGCGCATACCTAAGTTTAGGTTTAGCTGCCCTAATGTGATGCTATCGGTTACATAAAACGAGGCACGATTAAGTGTTACGTTAATGTATTCGGCAGGGGTGACTAAACGGCCATTAAAATACTGCGCTGTAGCTGTTACATTATTTGTATAGGCAGTAATGTGCGATTGATTATTAAAATCAATTTCGCCACCAAGTTGTGCTGCTAACTCATCAATAGAAATAGTGGTTTGAAGTGCTTGGCAATCAAGTGTGTAACCGCTGCAATTAAGTGGCGTACTCGCGCTAGACCATATAATAGGGGAGTCGTAGCTGTAGCTATTTTGTATGCGTTCGCGTTCTACTTCTTGGCGAATAAGTTCAATACCGGCTTTAATGCGGTGCTCAGTGCCTGCAAACTCCAGCGTTTTAAAATCAAGGGTGTTTTTCCAGCTGGTGGTGTATTGGGTATTATCTAGGGCGCCATATCCCCCTTGGCGAGAGTAACGAGTTTGCGCATCGCCTTGGTCGGCATATTGCCCCCAATCTTTCCCTTTGGCTTGTAGCCAGCTATAAAAGTGAGCTGGGCCTTCTCGGCTGCTGTCACTCATACTAAAATTAAGATTACTGTGCCACGATGCAAAGTCAAAATGCTCAGTTAATGCCGCAACGGCGCCAATAGCACCGCCTTCTAAATGAAAGTTACTGTCTTTGGCATCCGTTATAAAGTTATCAACTTCGTAGGGGGAGTACATTAGTGTTAAATCTAGTGCATCTACCCAGCCATTTCGGTAGCCATACTTCACAATCGCATTTATGTTTGTTCTGCTTTGGGTTTTTACTTCCCCTAGCGATAAATCGCTGATGTCGCTGGTTAAGTAATTAACGCTCATCATTAATCCATGGCGCTCATTAATTTGTTTATTAGCACGCAGGTTATAGCTAATTTTTTCGTATTTAGGCTCTTCAAGAGTACTTTGGTCAACATTTTGCTGTGAACTGTCTTGATCAGCCTCAATAAAATGATAACTCCCCCAGCTACTTTGATTCCCCCGCACGCCAAAACTAAAGCTGTTGTTTGCAAATACGCTTTTGGTTTTACTATCAACAATACCACCCGAAAAACCACCAAATTCAGCCGGTATGTTATGGTCGTAAACTGTGATTGATTCAACTATATCGGAGTTCACGTTCATACTTTGTACGCCACCCGACACATCGTCTGATGAAGAGCTTAATCGGCTGCTGCTTGCTGGGTCTATGCGGTTATTGTAATTTAACCCATCTAACGAAAACCCTGTTTGCCAAGGCTGCGCCCCTGAGATTGATATTTCTGGCGCGCTGATCTCAGCTAAGCTACCAATAGAGTACGCTTCGTTACTTAGCTGCACGCCAGGGAGCAATGCAATTAGCTCATTTATATCGCCATTGCCTTTAGGTGTGGCGTTTATAAAATCACGGTTTAAATAAGAACGCCCAATAACTTCGGGTACTTCTATGCCTATGTACTGGCCTTTTACTTCAATATGCTCAAGTGCTTCACAGCGCTCTTTTTGCTCATCTTTAAGTTCGTTACATGGCTGTGGCTTTGGTTCGGTCTGCTGTTGCTGCTCTGCGGCGTATACACCCTGAGAAAGCAAAAGCAGACACGCGAGGGTAGTCGGTGTCTGCATATATTACGGCTCTTATTTAAATACCTAGTGGGGTAGTGTCTTCGCTATCAATGACGCCATCGTTATCGGCATCTTGGTCGGCAATTAATCCTGCTAAGGCTATGTCTTCATCGCTGCTATTAGGTAAAAAGAAGTTAGGTAAGCCGTCGTGGTCGGTGTCTACGCTCGCAATAGCTATGCCTCTAAAGTCATCGCGTGAGGCAACTAAGTTGGTCATGCCTATGTAAAGCTCAAGCTGATCAGCCTCGCCATTAACGCCATTAGTTATTAGGCTTTGTGATTTAGTAATATCGTTAATTAACGTAAAGCTGTTAACTAAGTCTGCCATGTTGTCGGCAATAATTGTATCGGCAAAGCCCAAAATAAGAGGCTCAAGCGTATTTAAAAGCGTGCTAGCTTGTGTTTTTGCATTACTATAATTTGCTGAAAAGTCGCTAATGTTCGCTGCGTTTGAACCCATACTTGAAAGCATAGAATAACGTAAAAATTCACCTGTTTGAGCTTCTTCTAAACCAATTACTTCGGCTTTAACAGCGGCTAAAATAGTTTCTAGCTGATCGCTTGTTAACTCATTTAACGCAGGTGTTATTTCTGTAATTGCATCATTTAAAGTGGTGCTTGCAAGCGATGTTTGGTTTGCATTAACTAAGTAACCTAAGGTTTCTAGGCGGGCTTCAAATCTGTCTTCGGTATCTTCATCTAGTGCAATATAACTAAGTAGTTGATTGTGTACACCGGCTACTTGCTCCGCTAAGCCGCCTTCAATTAGCGATACTATTACTTGATTATGCGCCGTAATTGATGAGCTATTACTTAGCGTGCGTATGTCGCCATCATTAAGCGTATTAAGTATGGTTAAACATTTATTAGCCGCACTTGCTGTATCACCACCAACTCGCGCTGTTAAGCTTACTAATGACTTACAGCCTTTAAAACCCGTTAAAAACGTGGTTGATGACTCTTTGCTAATGTATTCATCAGAGGCTAAAAAGTCGCCCGCATAGGTAAATACTTGCTGTGCTAAGTCGTTTCTGCCGGCCTCACTTAAAATTAGGCCTGTGCCTGGGACGTTATCAAGTTCGGTAAGTGCTCTAAAGAATTCGTTATAATCGCCATTTTCAGTAAAAAAGCTGCGAGCTTGTGCTGCGGCACTTGTTATATCTTCACCGGCAAGTAGGCGGTTAGCTATATTAAAGCCATATACTTGCTCTTGAGCGTTGTTTATATCGGTTTCGCTGTCTGACAGCGTTATTGCTGGGTTTTCGTCGCTTTGGTATAAGCCTTCAATTAAGCCCGCTAAAAATTGAATAGGGTAAGTGTAGTTATCTAATGTAGCGGCGCTGTATGGCGACGCTGAGTAGGTGTAGTTACTATCAAAACCGGTAGAGCCATACATAGCAAGGACTTGGTTAGTGTAATCTTTTGCTGCTTCAAATTCGCCAGCTCTGTAAAGGTATTGCGCAGCCCAAGCCCCGTGCAACGTTTTGTATTGCTCGTATGGTTGGCCTTCGTATTCGCCGCTACGTACAAGTCTGTAACCCGTTTTTACCGCAAGTTGCGCGTAGTTATTGGCAAGTAATTTGGCTTGAGTTAAATCGCTTTCATCTAGGCTTTGTGCATAGCTTTGTAGGGCATCATCTATTGATAAGCGTACGCTATTTAAAAAGTAGCCATAGCTTGATGTGTATTCGTCTTCGCGTACTTGCTCAGCGTATAACGAAATTGTATTCAACAAATTACTTGCTTGCGAGACTTGATCGGCGTCTAGGTAGCTTTTTACTAAAGAGTAAAGTGCTGATGCGTCTGATGAGGCAATGTTATCGAAACCTTTATCAGCTAAGTATTGGTTGTAGGCCGCTACCGCTTGGACGCGGTAATCGTTTGCTTGCTCTGTTTGGCCTATTTCATCAAGTGCTTGCGCCACATCTTTTAGTGCCGAAGAACGCGCCGTTTGCTCGTTTATAAGTGCTAAATAGTCGTTAGCAGTATCTAAAAATCCTGCACGCGCATAGGCCGCAGCTTGGGTTGCGTATATATCGTAACGAGACAGTTCGTCAGCAATATTTGCGCTTAGTTCATCTGCTTGTTTTAGATGAGATAGTCTAGAACTGTAGTAATAATTAAGTTTGTCTTCGTTAGTTACATAAGAAGGGCTTAACGAAATAATTGCAGTTAATGGCTCGCTAATTAGGCCATCTGTGTAACTAATTTCAAATTGCTCATCAATGCTGCTTAGAGTTTGTGCCTCATAGGTAAATTCACCCGTGGTGCTATTTATGCTCATTACGCCATTACTAGGTGGTGTAATTAAGCTAATAGTTACGGTGTCACCATCTAAATCTTGCGTAGTAATAATCCCTTGTGTGGTGGTTGAAGAGGTAACAAACACGTTAGTGGTTAGTAACTGTGGTGCATCATTAACATTTTCTACGCTAAAACGTACCACAACATTTGCTGTTAAGTTGCCATCGCTTGCGCTAATGGTCGCGGTATCTTCGCCATAATAATTACTAAAAGGCGTATACGTAAATTGACCATTTGCTTCTACTGCTATAGTGCCGTTACTTGGTGCATTAGCAAGTGTGTAGCTAAGGGTATCGTCGTCGGTGGCTGTTACTTGAGCAGTAAATGGAGTGTCTTCGTTTACAGTAAAGCTTAAATTAGGTTGTGCAAACTGCGGGGCTGTGTTGCCAGAGCCACCACCACAGCCAGCTAAAGCAAGGGCGCATAATATTGGGGTAAACTTAATTAGCTTGTTCATTATTGTTAATATAAAAAGGTAATGATGTTGCGAATGATAACTGATATCAATTAGATTTAAAAGTCTAATCTGTATTTGTATTATAAATAGTGAGTATTCAATTGAGGTTCAAAATGTCCCTAAAAAGCAAAACCCTGCGCTTAACAGGGTTTATATTGCAAATAAGAGAGTGTTACTAAATGGAGGGGAACCAATTAATTATTTAAGATCGTTAATAATAAGAAGGGGGAAGTTTTTAGCTGAGCGAGGTTGCCAATTATTATAGCTAATATTGCTAATTCCAAAATAGTTAAGCACTTTAGGTGAATACGTCCAGCCACGGGCACGTTGCTTTATAGCTGCGCTGCGTAAATTGGGTTTTAACCCTACAGTGAGTAAATCATGATTTACGTTTAATTTTTTGTATAGGGCTTTTTCGCGCAGGCTTGCTTTATTAATTACCTCATCGTAATGAGCACGTAATTCTTCCCACTTTTGGCTTTTTTGCGGCTCTTCTAAATGCTTTACCATGGCATCAATATCACTGTCTAACCATTTTGCTGAGGCTGCATCTCCATGCCAACCGATAATTGCATTAGGTTCTATTGTAGTAGGGTGCCCAGCAAGCAACACATAATTAGCACACGATGAAAAACAAAACTGCTTTATATTTACGGTTAATTTATGCGCCAAAATTAGCTCGGCTAAATCCATTCCTAAAGCTATGTTTCCGCCGCCGCTGGTAATAGTAAAGGTATTAATTGTGGGATTGTTTTTTAACAGCTCAGCTGCTGTATTGTTATTTTGTTTGTTGATTTGACCACTATAAATAAGCGTTTTATCGCTTAAAGTGACTTTAGCCTGTAATAAAGCTGGGAATATTAAAAAAAGAGTAAAAATTAATTTTTGCATTTGGGTTTTGAATGAGTATTTTTGCCAAAGGCTACGTAATTTGGCTAAGCGAGGCAAATACTAATTTGTCTAAAGTAAGTTAACTCCTTTTAACCCCTTCTTAACCCTCGATCGAATAAGCTATGTGTAATAGTACGAATTAGGCATAGTTAAATGGTTTATTTTAAAAAGCACTCAACCGGTTTTTTACTTGCACTTAGTTGTACGCTTGCTGCATGTAGTAGTCAGCCAAGCTATCAAGGTAATAGTACTGAGCAGTCGCTAAAGCAACATACAAACTGGCAGTACACGCAAAGTAACGCACAGCAAGTAAATTACATTACCGATTTGGTGGATATTGAAGGGCTTGATTCGCTTATTGAGCAAGCTGTTACTAATAACCCATCGTTTAATCAAGTGCATGTTGCATTAAAACTAGCTTATGCGCAGCGTGATGTAACTGCTGCAAGTCAGTGGTTTAGTGTAGATGCAGGATTTGACGCGCAGCGCAGTAAAACCGAAGGCACGCAATACAGCTCATCAGTAGGTATAAGTTGGGAAGCCGATATATGGCAAAAAATTGCTGACAACGTAGCCGCGCAAGATATGACTATTGCCAGTAATCAAGCTACTTATCAAGGCGCTAAAGACACCTTAGTAGCCAGCGTGATACGCACGTATTTAAACATTATTTTGCAGCAAAATTTGCTCGATATAGAGCAACAACGTTTAGTTGTTTTACAAAATAATGAGCAAAGTATTGTAGAGCGCTACCAATATGGATTAGGTGATTTAGAAGCGCTTGATACCGCCCGTACTAGCACGGCATCTACCCGCGCGACCATTGCCGATTACAAAGAACAAATAGCAAAAGCAAAGCGTGCTTTAATGCTAATTGTAGGCACTGATAAACTTCAAAACCTGCCAAGTACATTAACTCTACCAAGCGTTATTGAGCCATTAAGTACCTTACCAGAGCAAGATTTAGCGCGCCGACCTGACTTACAAAGTGCCTATTACAACATTCAGGCAAAGCATTACTTGGTTGATGTATCGTACAAAGAGCTACTACCGAGTATTTCGCTTTCGGCATCACTGAGTGATTTAGCAAGCACGCCAAGCCAAGCATTATTAACTAGCCCAGTGTGGAGTTTATTAGGCAGTTTAAGTGCCCCTTTATTTGAAGGTGGAGCACTGCGTGCGCAAGTTGATATTGCAAAATTAAATGCCGAGCAAGCGTTTTGGCAGTACCAAGATACGCTGCTAAGTGCGGTAAACGAAGTTGAAAATGCACTCGGGCAGGAGCAATCATTAACCGAGCAGCAACTGCAAATTAGCAATGCACTTGCTAGCGCTAAACGCAGCTTTAGTAACTATCAAAGTAAGTATCAACAAGGTTTGGTTGATATTTTAGATTTGCTAACAGTGCAACAAAAAGTATACGACCTGCAAGCCCAGCTTAGCCAAATAAACTACACCCTTTTAACTAACCGCATAGATTTAGGCCTCGCTTTGGGCCTTGGAGTATCGTCATGAAAATTTCGCCAACACCGGTTGTTGTAACGCTTGTTGCTATTGTTTGTATAGGGCTTGCTATTATGTATAACGGTCAAAAAATGGCTGAAAAAGCAAATAGTCCACAACCTGCCGCTATTAAAGCTATTGCCCCAAATGTATCGGTAATTAATGCAGCTCCGAGCACTTATCAGGCTTATGTTAGCGGCCACGGTGAAGCTAAAGCGCATTGGTCACTTAGCTTAAAAGCACAAGTTAAAGGCGAAGTAACCAGTATGAGCGAGCAATTTTCGACCGGTAACTTAATAACTAAAGGGCAGGTGTTTGCACAAATTGATGACACCGAATACTTACAAGCTCTAGCTAGCGCAAAAGCAACATTGGCTGATGCAAAACTAGCACTGCAAGAAGAACAAGATTTAGGTAATCAAGCAAAACGTGAATGGGATCGCTCAGGCGTTACGCAAGCGCCAAGCTCGCCGCTTGTATTTAGAACGCTACAACTAGAAGCCGCGCAAGCTACGCTCGATAAAGCACAATATGCACTTAAAACCGCACAGCGTGATGTAAATAACACCCAGTTAAGTGCACCATTTGACGCTGTTATTTTATCGCGCGATATAGATTTAGGTACTTATGTGAGTATTGGCGATACGCTTGCCACGCTAAACAGCACTGACAAAGTAGAAATAACGGTGCCGCTTTCATTAAGTCAGTGGCAAAACCTAGCAAATAATAAATCAGGCGATGTTATTTTAAGTGATGTAACCACTAATACTAAATGGAACGGTTATATTGCACGTTTTGAGCAACACCTTGATGACAGCTCGCGCCAACGCAGCGTAATTGTTGCCTTAGATAAACCGTTTGAGCAAACAACGCCGTTACTGCCTGGTACATTTTTAGCGGTAGAAATTGCCGGTAAGCAGTTAACTAACGTAATAAAACTGCCTGCTTCGGCGGTATCTCAAGATGGCTTAATTTGGTACGTAAATGATCAAAATAGCTTAGTAAGCACACACGCTAATAAAGTATTTGAGCGTGGGGATTACGTATATATTACGCCAGTAGATGGTGCTAAAAATCTAAAAGTGGTGGCGCGCCCACTTGTTAGTTACTTAAACGACATGAAAGTAAATCCAATAGTTGAGGAGATACAATAATGAGCCCTCATCAACCACCTCAATTACCCAGCAATAATAACCCGCTGCACGGTATTATTAATTGGTTTGCAAATAACTCTGTTGCCGCTAACTTATTGTTAGTTAGTGTGATTGTAATGGGTATTATGTCGCTTACGACTTTACGTAAAGAGGCTTTTCCGAGTTTAGAGCCAGATACTATTTCGGTATCGGTGGTTTACGACAGTGGCGATGCATTGCAAGCCGAAGAAGGAATAGCGTTAAAAATAGAAGAAGCGCTCGAAACCGTATCGGGTATTAAACGTATTACCTCTACATCAGATGCTAGCGGCAGCCATGTAAGCATTGAAAAAAGTACTGATTACTCACTCGATGAGTTACTTGTTGACGTTAAAAACCAAGTTGACGCTATTAATAACTTTCCGGCAGATGCTGAGCAACCTGTTATTGATAAAGCCCGTAGGCAAGATCATGCATTAACGCTGCAACTTTTTGGGGATGCAGATCGCCATACATTACAAAACCTGGGTGAAAAACTTAAAGCCGATTTATTAGCGCAATCAGGCATTAGCGACGTAGAGCAATCGGGTGTGCTCGACCCGATGATGTCCATAGAAATCGACGAAGGTAAATTACAAGCGTATGGCTTAACTATTAGTGATGTAAGTGAGGTCATTAATAATGAGTCATCAAGCCCGCTTTCGACTAGTTTGCGCGATAGCAGTAAAATTATACGCTTAAAAGCCGCCGACCAAGCTTACTGGCAGCGCGACTTTGCCAATATTGTATTGTTAACAACCGCATCAGGCACACAAATTAAGTTAGGCGATGTAGCAACCGTTACCGACTCATTTGCCGAAGATAGCAACTCATTAAGCCGTTATAACCAACAAAATGCCGTAGGCGTTGAAATTTTAATGGGCGATAACAGCGATATAACTACCATTGTTAAGCAAGCTAATAGCGTAATAGATAAATGGCACGAAAGCGGTTTATTACCTCAAAACGTAGAGCTTGAAAGCTGGCACGACAAAAGCACCATGATCACCGAGCGTTTATCGCTACTTACTAAAAATGCCGTGACCGGTATTATTATGGTGTTTGTAATACTTGCCATATTTTTAAACGTACGCGTAGCGCTATGGGTGGCTGGTGGCTTGCCGTTTGTATTTTTTGGCACGCTTTATTTTATGACCGATGGCTACACCGCACTGACCATAAACGAAATGACCACCTTTGGCTTTATTATGGCGCTGGGCATAGTGGTAGACGATGCCGTTGTTGTAGGCGAGAGTATTTACACCACACGTAAAAAGCATGGCGATACATTAAATAATACAGTTTTAGGCACCATGAAGGTTGCTGTGCCAACAATATTTGGGGTGTTAACCACGGTGGCTGCGTTTGTGGCGCTTTCGAATGTGTCAGGTAACTTAGGTAAAATTTACTCTCAATTTGCCACTGTAGTGACTATTTGTTTACTGCTTTCAGTTGTTGAATCAAAACTTATTTTACCCTCGCATTTAGCCCACATTAGTACTAAACGCCAAGTTAAAAAAGGCTTAGCAGGTCTGTGGTCAAAAATACAACATGGTGCTGATAGCGGCTTAAGCTGGTTTAGCAAAAACATTTACTGCAAGGTTATTGAATTTTCACTGCGCTTTAGATACGCCGTAGTGGCTGCGTTTATCGCCTTTTTTATATTAGTTATTGGCATGCCGATGACAGGCACAGTTAAAGTTGGTTTTTTCCCAAGTATTGCAGGCGACACTGTAACAGCCGATTTAGTTATGCAAAACGACGCCGCTTATGGGCAAACAAACACAAACTTATTAACGCTTGAGCAAAGTGCATTACAAGCAGAGCAAAACTTAATGACTAAGTTGAGCTCTGACAAAAGCGAAATAACCAGCCTACAAGTCATTAGTAGCAGCGACACCAGCGGTGAAGTAAGTGTTGAGCTATTAAACGAAGGCGCTTTTACAGCAAGCGAATTTGCTCAAGAGTGGCAGCGCGTAGCAGGTAGCCTTGAGGGCAGTAAAAAGTTACAAATATTAGCCACGCGTAAAATGGTTGATAACTTTAAAGTTGAGCTTAAAGCGTGGGACGACGAAACCGTAATGGCGGCGGGCGCACTATTTAAGGAGCGCTTACAAAATACCGCAGGCGTTAACGGAATAGACGACAACTTAAACCCAGGTCAGCCACAGCTTAAATTTACCCTAAATGCACAAGGGCGCGCGCTTGGCATGGATACAGCCAGTTTATCAAAGCAAGTACTGCAAGCCTTTGGTGGTGCAGTTGTACAGCGCTACCAACGTAATAAAGACGAAGTTAAAGTACGTGTACGCTACCCAGAAGATGCTCGTAAAACACCTGCCGATATAATGCAGTCGCGTATTCGCCTACCCGATGGCACGGTTGTCCCTTTAGTTAACGTAGCCACAGTAAGCAGTGAATATCAGCAAGATGAAATAACCCGCATTGATGGACTTCGTGCAATTTATTTAAGCGCCCAAGTGGATAAAAACGTGATTGCTCCAAACGAGTTAGTTGCTAACTTAAAGCGCGACTTAATTCCTGAGTTAACACAGCAATTTCCTAACTTAAGTGTGTATTTTGCAGGAGAGGCAGAGCAACAAAGCGAAACCACCAGCTCAATGAGCACTATGTTTGTAGCAGCTTTATTAGTTATTTACGTGTTGCTGGCTATTCCGCTTAAATCGTACATTCAACCTATGTTGATTATGGTAGCAATTCCGTTTGGCATTGTGGGCGCTATTTTAGGACATTGGTGGAACGACTTAACCATTAGTATATTGTCGTTAAATGGTATTTTGGCGCTCAGTGGGGTAGTTGTAAACGACAGCTTATTACTTGTTTCACGCTTTAACGAACTAGTAAAAGAAGAGGGCATGAGCACGCACGATGCCATAGTTGAGTCGTGTACGAGCCGATTACGTGCGGTATTACTTACCTCAATTACGACGTACGCAGGCTTAGTGCCGCTACTTAGCGAAACCTCAATGCAGGCACAGTTTTTAATCCCTGCTGCGGCATCACTTGGCTACGGTATTTTGTTTGCTACGGTTATTACCTTAATACTTATACCAGCATTATTAATGATTCAAACCGATGCTAAGCGCGGTATTGATGCTGTGCTAAAATCGCTAGGTGCTAAAAATAAAACGCAGGAAGTAGCCTCTTAATGATAAACGTACTACTGGTTGAAGACGACATAGACTTGGCAACCACCATTGTTGATTATCTCGAAATTGAGTCAATAGAGTGTGACCATGCAAGCAATGGCGTAATGGGTTTAAATTTAATAGAACGTAATCAATATCAAATGATTATATTAGATGTAAACATGCCCAAAATGGACGGTTTAACCATGTGTAAAACATTGCGTGAGCAAGGCATTGATATACCTGTATTAATGCTGACAGCGCGCGATAGCCTCGACAATAAGCTTGAGGGGTTTGCAGCCGGTAGCGACGACTATTTAGTAAAACCCTTTGCCATGAAAGAGCTAGTAGCGCGGGTTCAAGTATTAGCAAAGCGTAAAAGTGGAGAGGTTAAGCGACTTACATTTGCTAATTTAACACTTAATTTAACCGCGCATACAGCAACAGTGGCAGAGCACAGTTTAAAGTTATCACCCATTACTTTTAAGTTATTAGAAGTGCTTGTACGAGAGCAGCAAAAACCGGTAACCCGACAGGTAATTATGCAAGCAATATGGGGAGACGATCAGCCAGACAGCAATAGCTTAAAAGTGCATATTCATCATTTGCGTAAACAGCTAGAGCAAGCGCATTGCCAAGCCGTACTAGAAACAATACCTAGTGTGGGGTTTGCGCTAAAATTAAAAAATGAGACACAAGCATGAAAATTAGACCCAGCCTGAGGTTGTATTTTTTTGCCACCATGGTGCTTTTAAGTTCATTAATGGCAATTGGTTTTTCGTTTTTAAGTGTTAATTATTTTATTGATGGCTTAGACCGAGGGTTAAATGGCGTAATGCATGCGCTTTCGCAATCTACTGAGGTTAAAAACGGTGAACCTGCAGAAATGATTGGCTTTAAAATAGCGAGTCGCTGGGAAGACATGCCAAGCGAAATTCAGCAACGCTTTACAAAGCCTACAGAGGTTGGCGTACTACAAAAAAGCAAAGTAAAACCATCGTTTTTTTCAATGCCGGAAGACCTCTATTTTGTAGCGTATTTTCAAAACCCTGCAGGGGAGCCCCGTTACGTATCACGTATTATGCTTGAAAAAGAGCGCCTTAAAAAACAAAGCTCACCCGATAAACCTATAAAAAAGTTGGCATGGATAGCGTTAACAGGGGTTACGGCAATTGCTTTATTTACCTTCTTTTTGTTTATGGTAATGAAAAAAATAGCTAAACCAGTAGAGTCACTACGCGGTTGGGCTAAGTCGCTAAATCAAAATAATTTACAAAACACGCCGCCCGACTTTACCTATAACGAACTAAATACCTTGGCAACGCTAATACGCAGTAGCTTGCTTTCTGCTCACGAAAGCCTTGAGCGAGAGCAGCGCTTTTTAAGTTATGCGAGCCACGAGTTACGTACGCCAATTTCGGTTATTCGTAGCAACGTTGAATTACTTAACCGCTTAAGCGAAAAAGCACCTTTAAGCGATAAACAACACCTTACACTGCAGCGAATAGAGCGCGCCGGTTTAACCATGAGCGATTTAACCGAGACGTTATTGTGGCTTAGCAGAAATGACGACCAGCAAAGTGCACCAGAGCCCGTAAACCTAGCCGAAAAAATAACGACCTTGAGTAACGAACTCGATTATTTACTCAATTCAAAACAAGTTGATGTACTTATAAATACCGATAACCAAAATACGACTATTAATACCGAAGCCACCGCATGCCACATTGTGCTTACTAACTTAATACGTAATGCGTATCAGCATACGCAACAAGGGCAAGTGCGAATTACTCAGCAGGGTAGCCGTGTGATTATAGTAAATAGTAGCGCACAAACTGATACGTCACACGTTACTAATAGCGCAAATAAGCCTACCAATATTGGCTACGGTTTAGGATTAGAGTTAAGCGAAAAAATAATAAAACGACATGGTTGGGTATATGAAGTAAACGACATGCCAGGGCGTTATGAAGTGGTGGTTGATTTTAGTTAATAGACTTTCTTAATACTTAGGTTTTTTACATTCAAAAATATTTAATTTAACGCTGAGAATATAAAAAACTTAGTGATAGTAATGTGTTAAGTAATTTGCTAAAACTATAAATAGAAAGGATGCGAGTGTAGCGCGAATGGAAATACACGTGAATTATGTGCTACTAAATTATTAGGGTTAATGGAGTAACATGCAATATATCGACTATTATAATTCAATTAAAGATAAGGTTCTAAAAGAGCTTACTTTTAATGAACTAGCATTTGTTCATCTAAATGCTCGAGACTATAACGACATAAAGCATGGACAAATACAATCTGTTCTTCCTTTAGTTATAGGAGAGATCAGGCACGCTAAATTTTATAGATATTCTCAGAATTTTCTACCCCTTGCTTCAGCATTCACTGTTTTAGATCAGCTTGGTTTTTGTTATTCAAGAAGTGATATCCCTACTTATAGTGACATTAATGCAAGCTCAATAAAAAAGTCTCTATATTATTTTTGTGGTTTTTCTGAGAATGATAGAGATACAAAAACATTATATGCATTAAGAAATTCATTTTTGCATACGGCATCATGTTTATCGAAAGCTGAACGACCTAACCAACCAAATCATAGTTTCGTATTTGATAAAAATTCAGATGATTTGATAAAGTATCCAGACATACCATGGGATGGTGATTTTAATAAACTAAATAACAGCATGTCTACGATTGTCAATCCTGTGATGTTGGTAGACTTAATTGAAGCTTCGGTTGAAAATGCACTTAAATACTTATATGACGGAAGTTTGGTAGTATCTTGTGATAGTGGGAGAGCCGAGTTTTACTATCGTTTCCTTAAGTTCTATTCTGAAAAAATCTAGCATAAACAATCAATATGAACGGTTTTAAAGCACTTAAAGTAAACCTGCTCTTGCTGCTATTAATTAGCTCACGGAAGTCTTATGGAGGATATCGAGTTTAAAGTTTTAAAGTCTTTTCTCGTTGAGTCTAAGAGCCATCGCTGGATTCAGGAAATGTATTAAAAATAGTTGCTCCTGAAAGAGGTGGTGGCTACGAAACAATGAAAATACTCCATGCTTATGTTAAAGGCGAACTTAAAGGAGCTTTAACTGGATATGACATAACTAAAAATAATGTAGTTTGCCCAATAAAAGATTTGATCCCGTTATGCTCTAATTACTACTCAGTCGCGCATAGGAAGAGCCTTCCGTACACAATAGAGGAAATTAAAAGTATGAACGCTAATTAACCATGCTTTCGAGTTTTGCTAGTCAGGTTTTTTCAGTATTTTAGAAAAGTATGGAAGTAGCTGAAAATAAGATCGCAAGCGGATATTAGTAACGTTTAGATTGCTAATTTTACTCAATCAAAGAGTTTTTATCGAGCCTTACAATGCCAATGATCATCGTGTTTAGTGCAGGCTTGTTTTGTGGGCTTGGCTTTTACGATCACAATGTTGGGAGAGTTGTGCTCAGTTACTAAAGCAGGCGTAACTACTTTAACGACTTTTTTATGTGGTTTATGCGCACTGGGACCATGTTGATATACTGTGCAGCCGCTCATAATAAGCGCGGTCGTCATTACTAAAACTACTTTTAAAGATAAGTTCATGTTTATTAGTCCTATGTAGCTTAACACAAAGCCTAGGATAAACTTTTTTTTGTATAGTGCTGTAAGCAAACGTAAGGATATTGTAAAGGTGACTTATATGGCTTTTGACGTCTATTTAACTAATTAATAAGTACATTGGTACTGCGTTAAATACGCCAATACCAATGCTTACAATATTGAGTTTAGAGCTCAGAGCTTAGTCCACTGAGTTCAAACTTATAAATCGCTGCGCCAACCCATACCAGACTCTTCCATTAAACGCTCGTACACGCCTTCTATGTTAAGTGGTAACCATGCATCAAACTGTTTAAAGTCACTAAATTGGTCTAATTTTACATTTTGTTTAATTTCGTCAAGCGTATTACCGGCTAAAACGCCTGCGGTTACTTGGCTATACAAAAGCTCTAAATAACTTAAGTAACGCGCTACATCTGCTTTACTGCCAATATCGGCATGTCCGCCTACAAAAGTATTAAAGTCATATTTGAGTACCGCTTGAGTTGAGTTAATCATGCCTTGAATATCGTAACTCCACAGTTTTTGCCACGGCATTCTGCCAATAACAATCCAATCAACCACAAACAAGGTTTTTTGCTTTTCGAATAATATACTAACCGAACCACGACCATCGTTTGGACCATGGTAGTTAAGCTTTACTGTTGAATCACCAAGGGTAAGTAGTAGCTCGTTATCAAAAGTAAGGCTGGGCATTACCGTTTTCATTTGTGTGTTTTTAATATCTTGCGCGGCGAGTTTATGCGCCACAAAAGTGGTGTGCGGGCTTTTGAATACTTCGGCGCCGTAAATATGATCGCTGTGATTATGGCTATATACAACATATTTTACCGGTACGTTATAGCGAGTTTTAATTTGCTCCTTTAACCACGTGGCGGCTTTTTTATTAAGTGGGTCGGTAACTATTGCACCCTCAGGAGTGATTAAAAATACTGAGCGGTGTCTGTCGTCTATAAAGCGGTGTAAGCCATCTCCTAAGTCTTCTATTTCATAGGCTTGTGTGGCAAAGCCTATAAACAATAGGGCTGTGGTTAATAGTTTTTGTAGCAAGCGGGGCATACACCATTCCTTTTTAAATTGATTAAATTAATAACACTATTAAAAGAAGAAAGCATTAAGCAGTAAAAAATTTCAGCTATTGGTTAAATTAAAGCTTAAGCTTAAGTAAAAGGATCAAATATAAGGATGAAATAAAAAGCCATTATAAAAATGGCTTTAGATAGCTTGGTTGGGTTTATCTTTGCGTTAGTTGTTGGTTTATTTCTTCAAAGATACTGGCATCATCTATGGTTGAAGGTATTTGTAGCTCTTCGCCATCAACCAATTGGCGCAAATTTTTACGCAGTATTTTACCCGAGCGAGTTTTAGGTAACCTATCTACGCTAACTATATTTTTAAGGCACGCAATAGCGCCAATCTGATTACGAACACTTAAAACAAGCGCTTGTTCTACGTCGGTACTTGAGCCCATAAAATCATTTTTAAGCACGATCATTCCCATAGGAAGTTGCCCCTTTAGAGGATCGTTCACACCAAAAACAGCGCATTCAGCAACAGCAGGGTGCGCGGCTACTATCTCTTCCATTTCGCCGGTAGAAAGCCTATGGCCTGCTACATTTATAACGTCGTCGGTTCTGCCCATAATAAATAGGTAGCCGTCTTCATCAATATAACCACCATCGCCAGATAAATAATAACCTTCGTATTCATTTAGGTAGCTTGCTTTAAAGCGCGTGGTATCTTGCCAAATAGTTGGTAGGCAACCTGGTGGAAGTGGCAGTTTAATTACCACGGCGCCTTGCTCGTTAGCTGCGCATTCATTGCCATCCATATCTAATATTCGCACGTCAAAACCTGGAGTTGGCAGGGTAGAGCTGCCAGGTTTTGTTGCTAAGTACTCAAGCCCTACAGGGTTACAAGCAATAGCCCAGCCGGTTTCTGTTTGCCACCAATGATCGAGCACTGGCAGTTTGGTTTTTTCTTTAAGCCACTCGTAAGTGGGAGGGTCCAACCGCTCGCCAGCTAAAAACAAACGTTTTAAGCTTGAGGTATCGTATTGATTAAAACCATCGGCATTTGGATCTTCTTTTTTGATTGCTCTAAAGGCGGTGGGGGCACTAAATAATGCATTTACTTTATATTCTTCTACCACGCGCCAAAATGCACTAGCATCGGGCGTTTTAACGGGTTTACCTTCATATAATACGGTCGCGCAGCGATACATTAGCGGTGCGTAAACTATATAAGAGTGCCCAACTACCCAGCCAATGTCAGACGCTGCCCAAAATACGTCGCCGGGCTTCATACCATAAACGGTTGCCATGCTGTATTGCATTGCCACTGCGTGACCGCCATTTTCGCGTACTACGCCTTTGGGTGTGCCTGTCGTGCCTGAGGTATATAAAATATAAAGCGGATCATCTGCATTTACAGGCACCGGATCTGCGCTTGCAGCCGTTTGCATTGCCTGAGTCCAATCTATGTCTCGTTTAGGCTTAAGAGTGGCGGTTACTTGTGGACGTTGATAAATAACGCAGTGTTCTACTTTGTGCGCAGCTAAGTCTATTGCGTTATCAATAAGTGGTTGGTATTCAATAACGCTGTTTACTTCAACACCGCATGAGGCGCTAAGTATAAGTTTGGGCTTGGCATCATCAATGCGTACAGCTAATTCGTGTGCAGCAAACCCACCAAATACCACCGAATGAATAGCCCCAAGACGAGCGCACGCCAACATACCAATAACAGCTTGTGGGATCATTGGCATATAAATAACAACGCGGTCGCCTTTTGTAACACCTAACGATTGTATTACGCCTGCAAATCTAGCAACTTCTTGTTGTAGTTGTGAGTAGCTATAAGTTTGCTTTGTATTAGTGACTGGGGAGTCGTAAATCAGTGCAGTTTGCTCGCCAAATCCGGCAATAACGTGTTGGTCTAGTGCTAAAAAACTGGTGTTTAATTGCCCGTCACTAAACCAATGGTAAAGCCCGTCGTCGTCTTGTGTGTATGCTTTTGTGGGGGGGTTATACCACGGAATATTTTTACTTTGTTCGAGCCAAAATTGGGCTGGGTTTTGTTTAAAACCATTATATTGCTGTTTATATTTGCCTGACATGCAAGGCTCCTAAAACTAAATTTGTGTGTGAGAGACCTTACAAAATGTAGGCTTTTTTTAGCAAGCAAGCTATTCGACCTTGGTCGGCTAAAAGTTAATCAATACACTGGTTTTTAAAATACAAAATTGACAACACAAAGCGTGTGGTTCAGCATGGCGGGCAGTAAAAATAAGAGAAAATACGATATGAGTAACGTAGTAAGAGTAGGGGTTGCGGTTATCATAAAGCATCAAAACACAATTTTACTAGGTGAGCGCATTGGCGCGCATGGTGCTAATACATGGGCAACACCTGGTGGACATTTAGAGTTTGGTGAAAGTGTTGAACAATGTGCAATACGAGAAGTGTTTGAAGAAACAGGTTTAAAGGTAAGTAAAGTTACTAAGCTTGATTTTACCAATGATATTTTTACAGCAGAGAACAAACACTATATTACGTTGTATGTAAAAGCTGATTTTGAAGGCGGAGAGCCTGAGCTTAAAGAGCCTAATAAATGTTTAAAGTGGCGCTGGTGCGATATTAATAATCTACCAACGCCACTGTTTACATCACTAAAAAATTACTTATCTGAGGCTGTACTAGCCTAGTTATTTTGTTGGCGGTGTCGCTGGGCTTAACTCTAGTTTACTAAAGCTTACTTGAGCGTAATCGCCATTTTGTTTATCTGTAGTCCAATCGCCAGTGCCTAAACAACCTGGGTACCAAATACCTTTAGCGCTCTTAGTGCTACATTGGTTATAAGCGCCGGCTTTAAAGTAATGCCAATCTGCAGCGTAACCATGTGGATGGTCTTTTTCGTCCACTTTGCCATAAGCATCTACGTTATTACCTAAGTTAATAGAGTAGTTAACGTCTTCTTTGCCTTGTGTGCTAAATGTAAGGTGCATAACATTTTTATACACATTGACCGTGTAGCTAAATTCTTCACCTAGTGCAATACCGGCACTGCCAGGCTCGTTAGGGTTTTCCCATGTATTACCCCAAACTGGGTAAGTAATGTCTTTACGGTCAGGATTGGTTTTAGGTAAATTACGTTCGTAGTTCCAAAAAACTGAGCCTGTTTTATGCCCTGGCCATTTTTTGTAATATATTTTAAGTGGCTCATTGCCCCAGCCATAACCAAGCTTGGTATCAATAAGTGCCTGATCTTTACCTGCGTGAATTTGCCCTACAACAACCGAGTAAGCCGCTTTTTTATCAGGATCAGTAGCACGTAGCGCAACGTGATCTACTTTTAACGTTGCTTCCATTTTTCCACCAACAGAGCCAAATCGGTCAGATAGCGGGTGAACAGCTAAAGCAAAGTTGTTTTTAGAGTGTTTAGTTTTAATTTTAGTATTTGATCCACGGATCATTTGTCTAAGTTCACTACGGGTATTAGTAGAGTTAGCACTTGTAAGCGCTTTATTAGGCGAGGTAAATACCATGTAGCCTTTATCATCAAGATAGAAAAAATCAGGGTGTGCGTAAGTCTGAATTTCTTCTACATCTATTTCATCAATTTTACCGTCGTTGTTTAAATCAACTGGTACATTTATTTTCCAGTGTGATAAATCAAACTTTGTTGCAGGTACCGGCGCATCGCTTTGCTGATTAGTGCTTTGGGTACTTGAACAAGCCGTAAAAAGTAGAGGTGTGATAACGGCTAAAGCCGTAAGTTTAAATGTGGATGTATTTTTTATCATTATTGTCTCTGTGTGATGAAGTAAAAATTGCGCGGTACAGGCGTCGCTTAACTTCAATCTAACATACCAATTTAAAAATTAAAACTTACCAATTTGTAGTTTTTTATAATTAATTGTTATTTTAATGACGGTGTTTTGGTTAACCAATAGGGTTGGTTAACGTTATTATGTTATTTAAAATTGTTAAACAGAGGTGTTTTTCATCATATTTGGTAGCGCTTGATGTTTGCTAATATACTTATTTAAATAGGTTTAATTTATAGAAGGAGGAAGAGGGAGTTGCCACTTTTTTAAAATGGCTTGGTATTCGCCACTTACTTTTATAGTTTTTAATGCCTGCGAGATTAAGTTTGCTGTTTTATCGTCAAGCTGATTATTAGCAGCAAAATAGAGTATTGAAGGAAAATCAGCTAAATGAAGTCGTTTAGTTATTAAGTCTGGGTCGAGCCCTGACATTTTTAGTTCATTATCTAAGGTGAGTGTATTCATAAGGACAAAGTCAGTTCTACCCTTATAAAGCATTTGCCATGCCTGCTGATAATAACTAGCTAGTATTAAATTTTTATCTTCTTCAAACCCCATCTTTATTAAATATTTGGCACTCAAATATCCACGAATAGTGCCTACTTTATAAAATTTTGCATGATTTAAATGAGTTACTTCGTCTTTATGGCTTTTTAAACTAACTAGGTAGGCATCAGTAAAGTATACCGCTCCTAACCATTTAAACTGACTTTGCCTAGCGGGAGTTTTTAATAAAGAGAGCATAATTGTGTTTGGATTAGCTGCTAGCTGATGAAAGGCTCGTGCCATTGGCATTATTTCAAATTTAGCTTGTAGCTTTGCTTCTCTTAAAACAGCCTTAGCAATATCAACGGAAGCTCCGTCAGCTTCACCGCTTTTGTTTTTAAAATGGTAAGGGTGTAAATCTTCGGCAATAAAAGTAAGAGAGCTTACTGCCCTTACATTACTGCAAAAAATAAAAACGAAAATGAAAACTACAACACGCAGATACATAAGAGAATCTTTCTAACTACAATACTTTGAGTTTAAAGGGTTTTGTCTGAAATATATACTCAAATGTATAAAATAAGTAAATGAATAGGTATGTAGAGAGTCTATTGCATAATTAAAGAAGTGAAAATTGAACGTGTATTGAGTAAAGTTTTATATACCCACAAGCGCTGTAAAAATAATTGAGCCCTTGTGGGTATATGCAATGATTAAAAGTAGTATTGAATTGCAAATTTAGCCGATGTACTACTTGTATACCAATGTTGGTTTTTAAGTTCAGTACGTATAGATAAATTACGTGATAAGGAGTAATTCCACTTTATTGCAAAGTCACTGTGTTTATCTGCTTGGCCATCTATTAACCATGTTATGTTTGCTGTAAGAGCGAGTTTATGACTGTTATTTATTTGCCATATTGCACCAGCTTCACTACCAATGCCTGTTGTTAGGTTGTCTGTTATGTCACCATTATTAAATTCAACTTGGCCAAGTAAATAGCCGTGTAACGTGTTTGGGTTACCGATTGATTTTCCGTATCCACCTTTAGCAAACCAACGACCTTGTTGAATATTATTATTAGGCTGACGATCAAAGCCCATTTTAAAGTTCCAAGACCAGCTATCAAACACGCGGTTATCGGGTGCAAGTGACATAGCATCTAATAAATAAAAATGCTCAAGTCGCGTGTTACCCTTATCGCTTATGGCTCCTTCAATATCAAAAAAGCTAATTTGAGCACCAGGAATAAATCCAGCTGAGCTATCTAATAAATCATGGTATGCAAGGCGATACGCAAAGCTTGTTAAGTCACTTTGATGGGCATACTCAGTTCTTCCAAGAGTTACTTTAGAAGAGCCATGACCTTGCTCTGGAGAAGCAATAGGACGACTTGGCTTAGTAAATGGCGAAGCTACTTTATATTTGCTGCGAATTAGTAGTAGCTTAGTTAGTCGCGGTGCAATTTCTTCACGCTTTAATGCTTTATCGTAAAATTCAAAATTTAACCATTCATACGCCATTTCTAATATTGCGACTAATTGCGACTGTGAGTAATTACGAGTATTGAGGGAGCCACCTTGCATTAACTCTCTTGCATCATCAAGTTGCTCGTTAGTCATTTGAGTAGAGTAATGGTAAAGCTTAGTGCCAAAAGCAGGGCGGTAATTAGGTGTTTGTAGTAAGTTGTTGTTTCTTAGTATTGCAACGGTATCTGATGGAATAGCTTGCATATTAAATGACGATGTTAAATCAAGGTCCTCTTGTGCGAGTTGTAATAATGCAAGTAATTGGTAGGAGCAGTTTTCATCAATAAAAAAGTAATCAAATGTAGCTGATTGTAGCTCCCATAAGTGCAATAAAATAAGCTCTACTTGTGGCTCAGATAAATTAAGTTTGTATTCCCAAATATCACGAGATTCTAAATCATTATATTCGCGTACTTTTTTATAGTACGGCATAAGCGAAAATTTACCAGGATAGCTGCCAATCAGGCCTTTTAGTGCGTACATAGCTGCATTGTCTGAGCCGTCTGGTTCTGCTGCAAAATTAACCGCAAATGCGAGCAACTCTTTATGGCGGGTCTGATCTTTTGCATCAATACGAAGTAAGGTGTGACCAAACATTGATGATGGGCTATTCATAAATGCAGTAGGAAAAACTAACGTAACCCCTTTTGGGTTTATTATTTTTTGCCACGTTTGAAGCTCTGGGCAATTAAGCGCGGGCCAGTTATTTTTAATTTTTGTTTTTAGCCATTTATAGCGTGCTGGAAACCGACAGCGAGATTGTGTTGTTTTTGGGTCAGTATTTTTACCACTAAATGCGGCTATAGTGGCTTCAAGTTCGTCCAGTGGACTTGTTTTACCTATAGGAGATAAAAAAAACTCAGCACTATCTACTTCACTTTTCCAACCACCTAATGTGGCCCCACGGTAATGACCTAATTTGAGCCAGTAAGGGTCGGTTGCTAAGGTGTCATTTTTAAAACTTTGAGCGTTTACGTAAGTACTAAACAGCGCAATTGATAAAACAAAGAATATTTTTTTCATAATCACTAAACAATAAAAGCCGCTAGAGAAATACTCCAGCGGCTTTATTTATACGTATAAAACCGGCTAATTTAGCTGATTAAGAAAGAGTATAAGAAGCAAGTTGTGCGTTACTTGCAAGAACAGTGTTTAGGTTTTCTAAAACTGTTTGCGAAGTTACGTTTTCAGAAGTAAATACTGAAGAAAACTGTGCTTGAGCAAGCGCGTTGAATGCTGCTTTATCTTGATCTGCAACACCCCAAGCTTCAGCTAGAGTAGCTAAAGTTTCGCCTTCACCTTTTGACATATCACGAGCAAGTTGCTCCATGTTACCGTCGATGAATAAAGCAATTTTTTCTGAAGACGTTACTGTACCAGTACCATCACAACCTAAAGTACCAAAAGTGATACCAAAAGTTTGGTTACCAGAAGTACCGTTTGTTGTAGCGCCTAAAATTTTAACGCCTTTACCTTGCTGACCTGCAAATAACATAGAACCAAGACCACAACCAATATCTTGGTCAGCCATTGCATTTGAGAAAGGTAGTAAAGATAGTGCAGCTACTGCGATTAGTTTTTTCATTTTCATAAATCCATATATGATTGTCTTTATTTAGGGTAAATAAAGTTCGCGAAAGATTCTAACAGACTTGCAGAGAAAAAGAACAGCTTAAAACATGAATATTTTACACTCTAATTTCTCTACTATATTAAAGCGAATGCAGGGAGAAACTAGACCAGTTCAATAATTTTTTATTGAACTGGTGGTGGTTTTTTACTTCTTGGGGCACCTAACAAAATACAGGTATGGCAAATACATACAGATAAAAATGCACTAATACCTAGTGCACCACCGTAGCCGTCAAGTTTTGGTACAAGAAATTCAAATAATATTGAAAATAAAACAGATGAGCTTGCTACGGTATAAATACCAAAACGATGCGGGGCGCTCATGCCAATAAATGTACCGCCAAAAAATATAATTGCGTATAAATCGGGGTTTAAATTCAATGCGCTAAAAATTAAGTAAGCAATAATAGAAAGTGAAGAGGATGCTCTTATACCATCAAAGCGACTATGTTTAGCTAAGTAAAACGTTAAAAAAGCACCAAGCAGTACAAGTAATGGGTATTCAATACTCATAGTACGATTCCTTTAGCTAATACAAAAAGTGCCACGCTTGCAAAAGCGACACTGCCAAGTTTGCCACCAAAGCCTGTAAACATATTCATAGTAAGCACATACAAACTTGAGCCAATAAGCGAAATAATAGCAATTTCCCAGTAACTGGTAATTAAATGGGTTGAACACATACCGGCAAAACTACCAGCATAAATTGCAGCATAAGGATGGTTTTTATAACGCGCAGGAAAAGGAATAAAAGAGCCAATAAGCCCCGTTAGCGCGGCAGAAATTACTAAAGGCAGTGCAAAAGTAGTGTGCATAGCAAAGCAAGCTACAAAGCCTAAAAAGAAAGTAATGAATTTTAAAAGTAAGAATTTAATCATAGCGGCGCATTTTAAACTAATCCTTTTGCGCTTTCTAATACTCTCTAACAAATAAATGTTATAAGTAATTACACATTTAAAAAGCGTGTTTTTTAAACGACTCTTAGGTATTAAATATGCTTAATAGCGTTGCTGTTAATGTTCTATAAATCACAAATTATGTATAATGGCGATAATTTAATGTATTAAAGTGTTAACCAAGGGTTATTTATGTCTAACTGTTTGCATCTGGCTATTCCGGCTGGCGATTTAAAAGTGGCTAAAGCGTTTTATTGTGACGTACTAGGCTGTAAAACGGGTAATAGTGAAGAAGGCCGCTGGGTAGATATAGATTTTTGGGGCAATGAACTTACCTTGCACCAAAGTGTTGAGCGCTTACCAACAGTTCGCCATGATGTTGATATGGGAGCCGTAGCAGTACCTCACTTTGGTATTCACTTATCTGAAGATGAGTTTAACGGGTTAAAAAAGCGTATTGAAGATGCGGGTATTGAATACCTAGATAAACCATACCGCCGTTTTATTGGTGATGAGTTTGAGCAAGAAACGTTTTTTATTGAAGATCCAAATGGCAATGTGCTTGAAATGAAAACCATGGTAAACCCAGAGGTTTTGTTTAAAAAAGTATAGTTTTTCACTCGTGCTATTTAAAGCCACTTTTATAGCTGTCTCTTGATCACAAGTCTGACTCAAGAGATTTTGCTAAATCGTAGCCTTCCAGGATGGCTTGTAACTTAAGCCATCCTTGCCATAACACTTTCACAGATGCACGCCCTGTGCGCTT
>NZ_JACJEF010000030.1:1728-4551 GCF_014163935.1 Pseudoalteromonas sp. SR41-7
CTTGAGACTAGGATTTCCGAATGGGGAAACCCACCTGCTTGCAGGTATCGTTAACTGAATACATAGGTTAACGAGGCGAACGCGGAGAACTGAAACATCTAAGTACCCGTAGGAAAAGAAATCAACCGAGATTCCGAAAGTAGCGGCGAGCGAAATCGGAACAGCCCTTAAGCTTATTATGTGTTAATGGAAGGCTCTGGAAAGTGCCACGATACAGGGTGATAGTCCCGTACATGAAAAGACATTTTAAGTGAAATCGAGTAGGTCGGAGCACGTGAAACTTTGACTGAATATAGGTGGACCATCATCTAAGGCTAAATACTCCCAACTGACCGATAGTGAACCAGTACCGTGAGGGAAAGGCGAAAAGAACCCCTGTGAGGGGAGTGAAATAGAACCTGAAACCGTGTACGTACAAGCAGTAGGAGCCCACTTGTTGGGTGACTGCGTACCTTTTGTATAATGGGTCAGCGACTTATATTTTGTAGCGAGGTTAACCGAATAGGGTAGCCGTAGGGAAACCGAGTCTTAACTGGGCGACTAGTTGCAAGGTATAGACCCGAAACCCGGTGATCTAGCCATGGGCAGGTTGAAGGTTGAGTAACATCAACTGGAGGACCGAACCCACTAACGTTGAAAAGTTAGGGGATGACCTGTGGCTAGGAGTGAAAGGCTAATCAAACCGGGAGATAGCTGGTTCTCCCCGAAATCTATTTAGGTAGAGCCTCGGACGAATACTTACGGGGGTAGAGCACTGTTAAGGCTAGGGGGTCATCCCGACTTACCAACCCTTTGCAAACTCCGAATACCGTAAAGTAATATCCGGGAGACACACGGCGGGTGCTAACGTCCGTCGTGAAGAGGGAAACAACCCAGACCGCCAGCTAAGGTCCCAAAGTCATAGTTAAGTGGGAAACGATGTGGAAAGGCCCAGACAGCCAGGAGGTTGGCTTAGAAGCAGCCATCCTTTAAAGAAAGCGTAATAGCTCACTGGTCGAGTCGGTCTGCGCGGAAGATGTAACGGGGCTAAACTATGCACCGAAGCTGCGGATTCAGAATTTATTCTGAGTGGTAGGGGAGCGTTCTGTAAGCGGTTGAAGGTGTACCGGGAGGTATGCTGGACGTATCAGAAGTGCGAATGCTGACATGAGTAACGATAATGGGAGTGAAAAACTCCCACGCCGGAAGACCAAGGGTTCCTATCCCATGTTAATCAGGGTAGGGTAAGTCGACCCCTAAGGCGAGGCCGAAAGGCGTAGTCGATGGGAAACAGATTAATATTTCTGTACTCGATATAATTGCGATGGGGGGACGGAGCAGGCTAAACAAGCATGGCGTTGGTAGTCCATGTGAAAGTGAGTAGGTTGGCGACTTAGGTAAATCCGGGTTGCTATTAAGACTGAGACACGAGACGAGTCACTACGGTGATGAAGTTGTTGATGCCATACTTCCAGGAAAAGCCTCTAAGCTTCAGATTATATGGAATCGTACCCCAAACCGACACAGGTGGTCAGGTAGAGAATACTAAGGCGCTTGAGAGAACTCGGGTGAAGGAACTAGGCAAAATCGTACCGTAACTTCGGGAGAAGGTACGCTCCTATCTGTGATGAGACTTGCTCTCTAAGCGGACGGGAGCCGCAGTGACCAGGTGGCTGGGACTGTTTATTAAAAACACAGCACTGTGCAAAATCGCAAGATGACGTATACGGTGTGACACCTGCCCGGTGCCGGAAGGTTAATTGATGGGGTTATCCTTAGGGAGAAGCTCTTGATCGAAGCCCCGGTAAACGGCGGCCGTAACTATAACGGTCCTAAGGTAGCGAAATTCCTTGTCGGGTAAGTTCCGACCTGCACGAATGGTGTAACCATGGCCACGCTGTCTCCACCCGAGACTCAGTGAAATTGAAATCGCAGTGAAGATGCTGTGTACCCGCGGCTAGACGGAAAGACCCCGTGAACCTTTACTACAGCTTGGCACTGAACATTGAACCTACATGTGTAGGATAGGTGGGAGACTTTGAAGCAGCGACGCTAGTTGTTGTGGAGTCAACCTTGAAATACCACCCTTGTAGTTTTGATGTTCTAACGTTGGCCCCTGAATCGGGGTTACGGACAGTGCCTGGTGGGTAGTTTGACTGGGGCGGTCTCCTCCTAAAGAGTAACGGAGGAGCACGAAGGTTGGCTAAGTACGGTCGGACATCGTACGGTTAGTGTAATGGTAGAAGCCAGCTTAACTGCGAGACAGACACGTCGAGCAGGTACGAAAGTAGGTCATAGTGATCCGGTGGTTCTGAATGGAAGGGCCATCGCTCAACGGATAAAAGGTACTCCGGGGATAACAGGCTGATACCGCCCAAGAGTTCATATCGACGGCGGTGTTTGGCACCTCGATGTCGGCTCATCACATCCTGGGGCTGAAGTCGGTCCCAAGGGTATGGCTGTTCGCCATTTAAAGTGGTACGCGAGCTGGGTTTAGAACGTCGTGAGACAGTTCGGTCCCTATCTGCCGTGGGCGTTTGAGAATTGAGAGGGGTTGCTCCTAGTACGAGAGGACCGGAGTGAACGAACCGCTGGTGTTCGGGTTGTCATGCCAATGGCATTGCCCGGTAGCTACGTTCGGAACTGATAAGCGCTGAAAGCATCTAAGCGCGAAGCAGGCCTCGAGATGAGTTCTCACTAGACTTTTAAAGTCTCTGAAGGGCCGTTGAAGACTACAACGTTGATAGGCAAGATGTGGAAGTGGTGTGAGCCATTAAGCTAACTTGTACTAATTACCCGTGAGGCTTAACCATACAACGCCAAACGCGTTTTATGCGACAGTTT
>NZ_JACJEF010000031.1:0-3801 GCF_014163935.1 Pseudoalteromonas sp. SR41-7
AACGCAACTTCTGGTACGCCATCGTTAGTTACATCGCTCATTTGTACTATTTGCGCGTCTAACCACTGGTTTGTCCATTTAAACGTTTTATAGGTTTGTTTACTCACACCGTCTTTTACAAACAGCTGCTTAGTGCCGTTAGTTAAATGAATACCCGTTATCGCGTACTCTTGCACGCCATCTAAAGTTAAATCATCTAGTAGTTTAAACTCTACATCTTTTAACGTTTCAGGCCAGTTCCATGTCCCCATGCTTTGCCCTGTGTAACCGTTATAAACTACTAGCTGGTAACGTCCTACATCAGCATTAAAGCCAAATAAGCCCAGCTCTTTTATACCGTCGTTATTACGGTCGCCCAGTAGTTCAACACTTATTGAATCAAGCGAATAACTAAGCTCAAAATTTCTTAACTCTGTAAAGTCACGGCCATCAAGTACGTTAAACTCAGTGCTACCATTAACCAACGAGTATTTAAGCCAATCAACTACACCATCGCCATTTATGTCACTAAAGAGAATTACAAAACTCTGCGGTGCGGTTTTACTAAGGGGGTCTAATGGATCACTACCTAAATCGACTTCTTCACTATCTATTAATCCATCGCCGTCTGAATCTGGATCATATATATTAGTACCTAATAATACCTCTTCTATATTAGTAAGCCCGTCGTTATCGCTATCTAACATAGCATCAGATGATTCTAAAGGATCAAGTGCTAACTCGATCTCTATAGCATTCGAAATACCATCGTTATCGTAATCATCATTTTCAGTATCAAAACTACATGTATCTGGGGCCCCTAGCGAAAAAAAGTGTTGTTTAGCATAATCAATCTGCCAACAAGGAATATCATTATTTTCGTAAATATAAAAATACTCAACGTGGTCTTTATTTTTTAAAATAGGCGTAATATCAAAAACATTATTATACTCAAGAGCAATACTACTTAACGAATCTAGCTTTTCGAGTGCTTTAATATCACTAATTTCATTAAGATATGCCCACAAATATTTTAAATTTTCAACATCAGCTAAAGCGTTAATATCGTTCACACTGTTAGCAGCAATATTTAAATATAATAAAGATTTAAAAGATGATAAAGCTGATATATCAGAAATATTATTATTATTAATATAGAAAGTGATTAAATTTGGCATATCCATTAGTACAGGAATTGAACTTATTTTATTATTATCCAGATAAAGTTCTACAAGAGATGTCGCACCTACTAGAGCAGAAATATCTTCAACAGAATTAAAACTAAGATTCAGTGTATTCAAATATTTTAAAGCAGATAAAGCCGAAATATCACTAATAGTATTAAAACTAAGGTTAACTATATTTAAAGAGGGTAACTGATCAAAGTTGCTAATATCTGAAATATTATTGTCATTGGCATATAAATATTTCAAACTTTTAAGATCAGGGATTTCGCTAATACTATTAGAGCTTATATCAAGATTTTCGAGCTTACTTAACAAGCTGATATCCGATAAATCAGCTATCTCATTATCGTATAACACCAAAGACTCTAATTCGGTAAACGCATTGAGCCCGCCAACACGACTAACAGCTGAACCACCACAATGTAGGCTTTTAAGTTCTGCGGCATACGTATAACCTAGGCTATCATTTCGAATACATTGTTGTAAGTTTAAATCCACAACTTGGTTTACAGCATCGTCAAATAATACCAAATCAACATTTGATTCATAAAAGCCTCCAATCTCTGATTTTACAGCATTAAGAGCAAAAACAGCATCAGCGCCACTATCTATATCACTTTTTTCAACACCACATGGTAAACCATCGCAATCTAAATCAGGGCTAGAAAATTTATATACTGTGCCCGCACTAAATACTCCGGGATAGCCCATCACAGTAGTAAATTCATAATCCACTCCGTAACCTAATGCAAATGGAAAAGTAGCACCAATTCCATCTTGCCTACGCGAATGTGCCAACCCCATATTATGACCTAGCTCATGGGCCATAACGTGGTCACTACAATCAATACTTGTGTGGCTAAACATATAATCTTGGGAATATTTAACACTACCATCAAAACCGTTAATCCACGCAACACCACAAGCACTATCGCCATTTACGTAAGGGCGCATCAATACAACCATATCAGCACCAAGCTCATACCTTCGGTTAGGAATATCTGCAAAAGCTGCACTTGTCTGAAAACTAAGAGCATGTAAAGCAACGCCCGAAAAAACGTTTTCGGTGTAATCAATTAAATCAATAGCTAAAGCATTTATATGAATATAAACACCGCTATCTATATATATCTGATTAGTTACTGCAATTAAGTGATATATGCGTGTAAGGGGATCGCCTGAATAAAGCGTAACAACATCTGGAGTATACAAAACTAGAATATCAATATTAGTAATAGCTGTATCTTCAATACTATTTACAGAGATAGTGTTTTTAGGGTTTGCAGGTTCATTTTCAAGTAAACGCTGTAAATTAGAGCTTGATGCAGGGAAGCTTTTTGCTTGTTGTAACTCAATACTCTTTTTTATTTCTTGCTGTTTTTTGTACTCTTTAGAATCTTGAGGGCGTAAAAAATCATCTTTTTCAGATTCAATAACCTCATTTAACACTGGCTCATTTAATAGTCGTCCCTGGCCCTTATGACCTGACACTACATATGTTCCAGTCGGGGTTACAGCTCTAACAAAAAAATTATCACCTCCACTTGTTATTATTACCGGTAATGATTCATCATCTTTAACAATTACGCCGTACCAAGTTACGCTATTATTATTATTTCTATTAGATTTGGTAAACGTGACATTATAAAGCGCTTCATTAATAGGTAATAAAACTTCATCACCTACAGCTAAATTATTTAATAACGATTTATTTAAAGAGATAAAATCAGCACTGTTGCGTAAATGCTGTACTTCGGAAGTTACTTCTAACTTTGCAGTTGTTAAAGCCTCACTTTGCGACGTTAATGCCCATAAAGGTGTTTTTGCATGCACGGGAAACAACAAAAGCAAAGCCAGTGTCGCTAACAAAACAGTAAAAATTTTGAACATATAAAATTCCTTTTCAGATTAACTCGCAGTTTATCACAATCAACTCCCAGCTACATATTTTTAACATAGATAAAACAGTTAAAAAACACTTTCAATAACATACAAAAAAGCCACGGTGCAAACCATGGCTTTTAAATTACATTTGAGTTTTATATTTTAGTATTGCGTACTATTCATTAACTCTAAGCTACTTCCGCTATAAATATTTGTTGTACGGGCTAAACTAACCGCATCAACACTATTTACTATTATGTCTGCTTGGCCGTCGCTATTTACATCGTATGAGGTAATGGCTAAATCAGCCCAGTCGCCTTCTAGCGTTATACGTCCGTACTCAGTTAGTGCTTGTCCATCTTTTATAACAAGCTGGTATTTACCTGAATTGACATTAACACCTAATAACGCCACTTCCTGTGTGCCGTCACTATTTAAGTCACCTAGCTCCATTACCCGCTCATTTGACCATACCGCTGGCCAGCTGTAATTTGCTATGCGGGTATTGGCTAAGCGTCCGTCGTTTACACGTAAGAACATTTTGCCACTGTCGTTTTTACCAAACATTGAAACTTCTTTCACACCATCCCCTGTTCGGTCACTTAACAATAGCGGCTGCGCTGCTATTAAGTCATTCGGCCAACTAAACGTGCGTATTACGCCTTGTTTATCGTGGCCTTTTTTAACTACCCATTGGTAACGGCCGTCATCTTTACGTTGACCAAATTGGCCCCAGTCTGTGGTGCCATCG
>NZ_JACJEF010000032.1:0-3587 GCF_014163935.1 Pseudoalteromonas sp. SR41-7
GTGAATTTACGCAGTCTCACGTGTTTCCCAAGGCCGCAGGCAGGTTAAGAGATGTGCTTATAACTGATAAAGGTAACGTCGCGGTATTAACAGACGGTAAAGAGGCAAAGCTAATGTTGATGACAGCAAACTAATTCATAAAGCAAATAAAAGACGCTGCGCTTTTAAAGTAAGTAGCGGCTTTCAATAAGCCACTTTGGTTAATTAAGTAATTTGATCAGTAAGATCAGGGGTTAACCCCTTTAGTTTTAAGATTAAGGTGAGCCTCTTTATTATGTTATTAATAACGTTCTTGTCTCAATTTCCTTAGCATACACTTGCTGTGCTTGTTATTTACCCGCTTCTAATTGCTGTCTCAATAATTCAATAAGTTGAGTGTTAAGCCCGGTAATTTCTGCTTCTAGCACCTTCACTTTAGCCTGCGACTCTTCATCTTCTTTACTGCGTAATAATGCAGCTTCCTGTAGTAGTTTTTCTATCTTTTCTTGTATTTCAGCAATCTGTTCATCAAGTGGGTCTTCTTCAGATTGTGATGCCTGACTTACATCTTCATTGCCTGATAATTTACGTAACGCCTCTCGATTTTGATCTTCCATACTTTTTTCTTTTCCTTCTTCAGATATATCCACTTGGTCACTTTGATCCGCTGCTTTGTGCACAGTCGCTTTTTCGGTTACTTCATCAGCTACCATCTTTAAAATTTGTTTTTGCGGGTAAGTTTCTAAAGGTTTAGAGGTTATGTGAACTGACATTTTATACATTTTAATATTCCTTGTTCCGTCAATTATTTGCGACCAGTAGTTAACCACAAATATAATGCTTTACCAAAAGCCAATTGTAATGGCCCTTGTTTGATTCTTTATTAGATTACACTTTACTCACAAGCTTGCCCATTGTTGTTTTAAACCAACAAGGTGAACAATACCAAAAGATAAACAAATAATAGAACTCCAAACCCAAAACTCAGGCGAACGCCCCATAGGGTTATTTATTAGAAAGAACCCAGCAACACCGCGGGCTAAATAAATAAAAGTTATTAGTACAAGAGCTAGACGGATGAATGGAAGTTTAAAAATCACACCTGCGGCTGAAAATGCATACAATGACCAAGTTGATAGAATCAGAACAATTACACTAGTAATAAGAGTTGGTTGAATACTTCCTTGCTCAGAAAGTAATGCCATTTGCTCTCCTGCACCGAAGAACCGATACCAAGAACCTCCAAAATAGATACAACCTAAATGCAAAGTTGCTACAACAGCACTTAATGTACCTGCAATTATTAGAAAAACATTCATAGAGCGATAACCCCCCCGTGAGACATAACGAGCCTATAAATTAGCTGGTTTATTTATTTTGATAACCTAGATTCTAATTGGAAGTGCACCACCTAATTCATTATAGACTTCATTTGGTGTTTTAAATCCTAAACATTTTCTAGGCCGATTGTTTAGTTGTTCCTCTACTTTTTTTAATTGCTGATGGCTTACTTTGCTAAAGTTAGTTTTCTTCGGGTAATACCTTCTAATTAACCCATTTATTTGCTCTACAGCACCTTTTTCCCAGCTGTGATAAGGCTCACAAAAATAAGATTTATTTTTCAAAATGGCTTCTACTTTTTTAAACTCTGTATTTTCAGTGCCATTGTCATAAGTTATCGATAAATACTATTAAATTAGACAGCCACTCCAATTGTAAACTAATCTAGCGCCACTACTATTAAATTAGACAGCCACTCCAATTGTAAACTAATCTAGCGCCACTAAATTTACTTTTTTGGGCTAAGAGTTCACCTCTTTTTATATCTTTACCCGCGCGTTACACATTAAATAAGCAATTATCACTGTTAAACCTAAATTACACGCATGAAAATGACTGCATAATGCAGTTGTGATTTATTACTGAATAGCTTTACTGAGTAGTTTAAGTTTTATGCCAGTAGCTTTTCGCAGTTACTGATATTCGCTCGCCGCTTTCGCTTTAAGTTTTCACAATAACCTTCTTGTGAGGCTGACCTGCCGACTGCACCATGAAATACACGCGTAAATTGTGTGGTGAGTTTTAACCAGTTTTCTGGGGAGATATTAACTCTTTCGAGTAAGGGTAAGTGTGTACTTTCTATATAACCACGTTTGTCTTCTCGTATACAGCGCCCTGTTAGCTCAACAAGTTCAAGGTACGATTTAAGCTCAAACGGCAGCCCTTTTGGCATAATTTGACGTGGGATACCTGCAAAGCGCAGTAGTTGTTTTGGTTGCTTGCCATCCTTTGCATACGTTAAACGCTGTTTGATGCTGGTATGGTCTGACTCTTCTGGGGTGTTAGCCATTTTGGCTCTAATGGGGTTTAAATCGACATACGCCATGCAAGCCGCAAGGGCTGCTTCATCTAATAATGCTTGAGACGTAAATCGTCCCTCCCAAAAACGGCCAGTGCAGTTATCTTCTTTATTTGCTCTGCGAGCAATGTTTTCATTTAACAACCGCATAAACCAGCTAATACTTGATAGGCGCTCGCGGTATTGTTTTACTGTTTGATTAAAAAAGATAAGTTCAGCTTTACTTAGCTTTTCACCCTGTATGTATTTTTGCGTAAGTACAGTGCCTTTACACAGCTTGTGCCAACGAATAACAATCGCTTTATCATTTAGCCTACTCGCTTTTTTATCATCAACATACAGCACTAAATGGGTATGATTACTCATAACAGCATAAGCACATACATCAATACAAAACACTTTGGCTAACTCAAGCAGTTTATCTTCAACCCAGCCTCTACGATGCTCGTAGGATTGACCTGTAAAGTGGTCTTCCCCACATAAAAATGCACGGCGTACGCAACGTGATATGCAATGGTAGTACTTTGTATCAACCAAACTTACTTGGCGCTTTCTTGCAATTGCCATAAGACACCCTGCTCATTTTTCACACTGATAAAAGCCTAGTACTTAGTTCACTAAACTGCAAAAAATAGGATGGGTGTCACTATTATTATTTTATTTAAAGGAAAGCTGGTTCGATACAGCCGAGCCGTTTGCCATTCTTTAATAAACAGCTGTCGTCGACCTATGGGGCTGTCTATTTTTACTTTCATTTTGTCTACATAGCTCAGCTTTTTGGGTGAATCATTATTTATAATAATTCACTCTTCATGCTGTTTTTGTTGGCTTTTTTTGTAATAATTAGGATGGGTGTCATCCTAATTTGTTAATACAGTACACAAACACTGGCTACGCAATTACAGTCTCCGTGGAGCATGGTTGAACTACCAAACGGCACATGGTTAATTACAGAGCGTGATGGTCATGTAGTTATAGTTAAGAACAACGTGCAATCAAGAGTAAAATTAAACCTTGAGGGCTTATACGTTGCGGGCCAAGGTGGTTTACTCGACATTGTTTTATCACCAGATTATAGCGACTCAAAAGAAGTTATTTTTACTTATGCCCAAGGTGATGCAAGCGCAAACAGGCTGGTTGTTGCCAAAGCCACGTTTAATGGCACTGACTTTTCAAAGCCTAACGTTATTTATAAAGTAGCGACTGATAAAAACACACCGCAACATTACGCAGGACGCGCCCTTGTCTT
>NZ_JACJEF010000033.1:0-2667 GCF_014163935.1 Pseudoalteromonas sp. SR41-7
GAGTATGTTCGTTAATCATAATGTGCCCTCAAACAAGATTTGAAGATCTGATCATGACATTGAGATTTAGTTCAAAAAAATCCCCGCTAATTTCTTAGCAGGGATTTGTGTATAAGAGACAGCTAATTAGCGCCTTTTTGCATTATGGCTAAATATAAATTTAATGCTGATTGATCATGTGCGTTGCTAGTTGAGAGAATGATTGCTTTAAGCCTTCACGTAACAACGGATTGTCTATTTCTATATCCAGCGTTTTATTCATGCAGTACATCCACTGATCGCGCAATGCTTTATCTACAGTAAAAGGCATATGTCTTTTACGTAGCATTGGCTGGCCATATTTTTCAGTAAATAGGTTTGGCCCGCCTAACCAACCAGATAAAAATTCAAAAAATACTTGGCGAATTCGATCTAATGGCAGAGGATGCATATCATATAACGGTTTAGCGTATTCATCTGACTCCATTATGTCGTAGAATCGATTGGAGATAGCTCGCGCCCCTTTCTCTCCACCTATTATTTCATACGGTGTTTTTTCAGGAGTAGGAGCCTGTTGCTCGGGAGCCGGCTTAGATTTAGAAAAAAGTCGTTTAATCATATTACTTATCATTGTTAATAGGCAGTTTATAGCTGCAAAGAGGTTGCTTTAAAATGGACAAATATGCGGTTTTTGGAAATCCAATTAAACATTCAAAATCCCCCGCGATACATAAACAATTTGCTGTATCACTGGGTGAGCAAATCGACTATCGCGCAATATTAGCACCTATCGATAACTTTGAAAAAACAGTATTGTCTTTTTTTGAGCAAGGCGGTGTGGGTGCTAATGTTACAATGCCATTTAAAGAGCAAGCTTATGCAATGGCTGATGAGCTTACCCCATTAGCCAAAATAGTAGGGGCTGTTAATACACTAAAAAAACGAGATAATGGCTCATTACTCGGTGATAACACCGATGGTGTGGGCTTTGTAAATGATTTACTCGCTAATGAAGTAGCCATAACTAATAAACGCATTTTAATCATAGGTGCGGGCGGTGCTGCTCGAGGGGTTATTTTACCTTTGTTAGAGCATAACCCTCAGGAAATAATAATAGTTAATCGCACAGCACAAAAAGCCAAAGAACTCGCAGAGCTGTTTACCCAATATGGACCAGTATCTGGCTTTGGTTTTGATGATTTACCAGTAAGCGATTACTCACTAATTATAAACTCTACCTCTAGCAGTATGAATAACGAACTTCCAGCACTTGATAAAAAACACATAACTAACTGTGAAGTCGCTTATGACATGTTTTATTCACTGCAAAATACCATTTTTATGAATTGGGTTGCACAGCATAATATTAACGCTAAGCTTTTAGATGGCAGTGGCATGTTAGTTGGTCAAGCTGCTCAAGCATATTATGTATGGCGTAATAAAATGCCAAAAATACTTCCCGTCGTTGATGCGCTCAAACAAGGAACGCTTAAATGAATCAGGCAATACAATTTATAGATAGGCTAGAGTTTAGAGAGCCCGATCATCAGCTAGTATTTTTTGCACAAGTTAGTGGCATGCTGGTGGAGTGTGTAATAGAAGTAAATACACTTAAACTAACAGACGAAAGTCACGCAACAGAGTATTTTGAAAAGTATCGTTTTGATTACGAAGAACGTGCCGAGGAGCTTATCGAAGAAGAGAGCTATAACTCGGCAGGCCAAATTGAAGTAAGTTTATTAACTTAAATTAGCTATTTCAGCTAAGTACTCATCTTTAAGTGATACATAGTTATCGGCAGATATTTTTAAAAAGGCAAGTTCTTGCTCCGTTAGAGGGCGGGCTTGCTTAGCCGGACTCCCTACATATAAGTAACCAGACTCTAAGCGTTTGTTTGGTGGTACCAAAGAGCCGCCACCTATAATTACATCATCTTCAACAACCACGTTATCCATAATAATAGCGCCCATACCTACAAGTATACGGTTTCCTAATATACATCCGTGCAGCATTACCTTATGACCTACAGTTACATCGTCACCTATAATAAGTGGATAACCATCTGGATTGCTTTTAGTTGCACGAGATAAATGCAATACACTGCCATCTTGTATATTGGAGCGTTTACCAATACGTATATAGTTAACATCGCCTCGGGCTGCTACTAAAGGCCAAACACTACTATTATCACCTAAAGTAATATCACCAACCAAAACTGATGACTCATCAATATAAACAGACGAATTAAACGAAGGAGTTACACCTTTATAAGAACGGATTGCCATATTTAGTACCTTTTAGATAATAGTTATTAGCTTTGAGTGTATCAGCAAGGTCTTTTTTGTACCATAACAGGCACCGTTTGGTTACAAAACTATCAGTTTTAGGGGGTTTAGTTCAGATACTGACCGAACAGCATCTTTTTTTACTTTTTCTTTAAAAAAGTACTTGCGTAAAAATCTGTTCTCCCTATAATGCGACCCCACTGAGACGGGAAACGCTGAAGCATAGCAAGGCACGAACTACTCAGAGAGTTAAATAAAACTTCGGTTTTAAATTGTCGAAAGAAAGTTTAAAACAAAGTGTTGACTCGAAAAATAAAGGGTGTATTATTCGCATCCCTTGAGACGCTAAAGCGACTCAAAACGTTCTTTAACAATATAAAGCAATCATCTGTGTGGGCACTCG
>NZ_JACJEF010000034.1:0-911 GCF_014163935.1 Pseudoalteromonas sp. SR41-7
GGAATCTCAATGTTCCAGTGGCCATCGCTGCCAACTAGGGTCTCAATGGTTTGCACAGCGCCTGCGCTGTCGGTGATGGTGAGTGTAACAGTGCCACCAATTTCATTACTGGTGCCCTGCAGCTCTGGTGTTAAGTCGCTAACATCGCCTACGTTTTGAATGGTGAGTATTGGCGCTTGCGTGTCGATAGTGGTGGTATCACTCACTGTAGTTTCGTTGCCAACACTGTCGCGTACACTTACTTCGATGGTGCTTTGACCTTCACTTAATGGTGTGGTTGGAGTGGCACTCCAATTACCATCCGCATCAACAAGGGCGGTGATGGTTTGTGGGTTGCCGTTGCTGTCGGTAACGACTATCGTCACTTGTGCACCTTCGCCCGCATCACTTGTGCCGCTTATGATTGGCGTGTTGCTCTCGCTTTGTGCTGCAACATCAACAGTGAGTGTCGGCGGTGTATTATCAAAGTCATCTGAGCTAATTGTACGGGTATTACCTGCGGCATCGGTCGCTGTGGCGATCACTGAGCCAACATCAAGTAACGATACATCTAATCCGACTAATGACCAATTACCATCGGCATCAGTTGTGGTGGTGTAGGTGGCACCAATGCCACCGCCAACCAGTTGCTCGGTAATGGTAATTTCACTGCCTGCTGGCAAGTCAGAGGTACCACTTAAGGTAACCAATAAACCAAGTTCAAAGGTTGGTGTAAAGGCAAGTGCCGGTGGAGTTACATCCACTTCGCCACTGTCTGTACCTGTACCTGTGTTGCCCGCTGCATCAGTGATGCTGGCGCTAACGCTATAATTCCCTTCGGCTAATGTGCCTGTTGGTGTCGCACTCCAGTTACCATTGACATCGGTTTGTACATCAATGCTTTGAGTGGCATTTGCTGCATCTGTAAACGT
>NZ_JACJEF010000035.1:0-768 GCF_014163935.1 Pseudoalteromonas sp. SR41-7
GCAAACAGGCTGGTTGTTGCCAAAGCCACGTTTAATGGCACTGACTTTTCAAAGCCTAACGTTATTTATAAAGTAGCGACTGATAAAAACACACCGCAACATTACGCAGGACGCGCCCTTGTCTTACCCGACAATACATTATTAGTTTCAACGGGCGATGGGTTTGACTTTAGAGAGCAAGCACAAGTTATCACCAGCCAACTTGGTAAAATATTACGTATAAACCTAGATGGCACCATTCCAACAGATAACCCATTTATTTATCATAAAAACCTAAATGCACATGCTGTCTACTCACTTGGTCATCGTAACCCTCAAGGCTTAGTTTATGATTACGATACGCAGCAAATTGTTAGCAACGAACACGGCCCTGCAGGCGGTGACGAGCTAAACTACTTAACCGCTGGCACTAATTACGGATGGCCGGTAATCACCTACGGTAAAGATTACTCGCAAGCGCGTATTTCACCCTTTACCGAATATAAAGGCATGCAAAAACCAAGTGTTAATTGGACGCCATCAATAGCGCCATCAGGCATGGCGTATTACGGCTCTAAACATGCAGCTTTTCCTTCATTGCAACAACATGTACTAATCACAACACTAGTCGATAAAAAGCTGTACAGCGTTAATCTGGACAGTGGTGAATTTACGCAGTCTCACGTGTTTCCCAAGGCCGCAGGCAGGTTAAGAGATGTGCTTATAACTGATAAAGGTAACGTCGCGGTATTAACAGACGGTAAAGAGGCAAAGCTAATGTTGATGACA
>NZ_JACJEF010000036.1:0-751 GCF_014163935.1 Pseudoalteromonas sp. SR41-7
CTACGATAGTTGCTACAACACCAGCACCTACAGTACGACCACCTTCACGGATAGCAAAACGAAGACCTTCATCCATCGCGATTGGTGCGATTAGAGTTACTGTCATCTTGATGTTATCACCAGGCATTACCATTTCTACGCCTTCTGGTAACTGTACGTCACCAGTTACGTCAGTTGTACGGAAGTAGAACTGTGGACGGTAACCTTTGAAGAATGGAGTATGACGACCACCTTCATCTTTAGAAAGTACGTATACTTCTGAAGTGAATGTAGTATGTGGGTTGATTGAACCAGGCTTAGCTAGTACTTGACCACGTTCAACGTCTTCACGCTTAGTACCACGTAGAAGTGCACCAATGTTCTCACCAGCACGACCTTCGTCAAGAAGCTTACGGAACATTTCAACACCAGTACAAGTAGACTTAGTAGTCTCTCTGATACCAACGATTTCAACTTCGTCATTTACGTTGATGATACCAGCTTCAACACGACCAGTTACAACAGTACCACGGCCTTGTATTGAGAAAACGTCTTCGATAGGCATGATGAATGGCTTATCGATGTCACGCTCTGGCTCTGGGATGTAAGAATCAAGTGCATTTGCAAGCTCAACAATCTTATCTTCCCACTCTTTCTCGCCTTCTAACGCTTTAAGCGCAGAACCAGCGATTAGAGGTAAGTCATCACCTGGGAAATCGTATTCAGAAAGAAGTTCACGAACTTCCATTTCTACTAGTTCAAGTAGCTCTTC
>NZ_JACJEF010000037.1:0-687 GCF_014163935.1 Pseudoalteromonas sp. SR41-7
CCACGGAGTGATTCATGACTGGGGTGAAGTCGTAACAAGGTAGCCCTAGGGGAACCTGGGGCTGGATCACCTCCTTATACGATTTAGAACTTATTTGTTCGTAGTGTCCACACAGATGATTGTTATTGTAAAGAGAACAACACTTATTGTTTTGGGTCTGTAGCTCAGCTGGTTAGAGCGCACCCCTGATAAGGGTGAGGTCGGTAGTTCAAATCTACTCAGACCCACCACTTCTTGTCTAATCAAGAAGATGGTTAAAACAGTAAGTACCAGCATATGTGGGGCTATAGCTCAGCTGGGAGAGCGCCTGCCTTGCACGCAGGAGGTCAGCAGTTCGATCCTGCTTAGCTCCACCACTTTTACTTCTTAAAAATAAATATTCTTTATCGGGCCATTAACCGCCTGAGAATAGAGTGTGTTTAATTTTGAGAGGTTTTTGTATCTCTTGCTCTTTAAAAATTTGGAAAAGCTGATAATAAAATTCTGATGAATAACATTGTTATTTATCAAGAGTTTTCAAAAGTAAAAAAAGAATGGTAGCAGTACCATTCAGTGCCATTTGATTAACGTTTTACGTTGATTGATTGGTATCTACTTTAGTATTCAATATTAACTTCTGGCGAAGTTAAACTGTCACAAAACAAAGACCCGTTTGGGTTGTATGGTTAAGTGACTAAGCGTACACGG
>NZ_JACJEF010000038.1:0-586 GCF_014163935.1 Pseudoalteromonas sp. SR41-7
TTGATTTCTTTTCCTACGGGTACTTAGATGTTTCAGTTCTCCGCGTTCGCCTCGTTAACCTATGTATTCAGTTAACGATACCTGCAAGCAGGTGGGTTTCCCCATTCGGAAATCCTAGTCTCAAGTGCTTTTTACTAGCTTGACTAGGCTTATCGCAAGTTAATACGTCCTTCATCGCCTCCAACTGCCAAGGCATCCACCGTGTACGCTTAGTCACTTAACCATACAACCCAAACGGGTCTTTGTTGTGTGACAGTTTAACTTCGCCAGAAGTCAATATTGAATACTAAAGTAGATACCAATCAATCAACGTAAAACGTTAATCAAATGGCACTGAATGGTACTGCTACCATTCTTTTTTTACTTTTGAAAACTCTTGATAAATACACTGTATCTATCAGAATTTTATTATCAGCTTTTCCAAATTTTTAAAGAGCATATTAATTAGTTATCCCAAAGGGACACGCACTAATTAACAATCATCTGTGTGGACACTACGAACAAATAAGTTCTAAATCGTATAAGGAGGTGATCCAGCCCCAGGTTCCCCTAGGGCTACCTTGTTACGACTTCACCCCAGTCATGA
>NZ_JACJEF010000039.1:0-533 GCF_014163935.1 Pseudoalteromonas sp. SR41-7
TGGCGTTTACCATACGAAGCAACCCGCTTGAATGTGTGTAACCATCATCAGTTGGCGCTTGTATACGATAGTCACCTTTTATGATTAAGGTGCCATTGTTTATGTTAATGGTACCTATGTTATGCAATAAATCGCCTTCTACAACCAAGGTTTTACCGTTAAGGTCAAGCGTAGAACTGTTTCTAAATGACAAGTCGTCAGCAATAGTAACATCTTCATTTAACGTCCAATTCCTACCTATGACTAACTTCGTTAACTTGTTGCCATTCGCCGTTAAGTTGGTCACATTATAAGGCGTACTCCATATAATCCCCGCCGCTAAATTATTCCCTATTTCAAGCTCAGTAAAATAAGACAGGTGATAGTCGTGAAATGAAACTGATTGCACTTCGTCACCGGAGAGCAATACTTTATGTGTTCCACTGGTTCTGAAGTTATAACGATCAGATTCAGCATCAAATGTTGATAATTGCGTAAAGCTACCTTTCACTTCCAATACACCGGCCGTGAAATAGCTACCAGAGGTTGAGCCA